>CAZODZ010000056.1:0-10350 GCA_964578745.1 uncultured Dehalococcoidales bacterium
TGCGAAGAGGTGTCGGAGTCTCACCCACTGCATCTGACTCTGTTGGCCAAGCCATCGTCGATCGACCCGGTTCACACAGGTTATCTGCAGCCAGCGTTCTGCCTGCCTCGCACTGCCCATCAATTGAGAATCCATCGGCATCAGGTAAAACCTGTTGTATTGTTTGGTGCGGTAGTGGGTGCCCTTCGCGACTCTTGGCAGTACTCGGAGAAAGCCCATTCCGCGGTCATTGGCGAGCCACCATGCCCTCGAAGCTGGTGGCATCGTTACGGTGCTGGGCAAGCTTCGCTCAGATCGGGAGACAAAGAGACAACAGGCTTTCATCTGGCGGACGCAAAGCTGACTGGTCCTGGCTGTACGGTAGAATCAGCGAGCGGGGGTTCTGGACGCGCCGGGGAGTAAGTCTGGTGTTCCCTGGACCACGGCTGATGACCCCCTGAGGCAGACGAAAACGGTTGCGCTGGCTCACGCGTTTAGCTTCTTCACCAAGAATGCCAGGTTCTTGCCGAAGCTCCAGGCTGTGTCCATGCCCTCCCGGTCGTTAGCGACCTCTCCCTTGTCGCGCCCGAAAGCCATGTTCCAGTAGACCGCGCCCGGCATGGTGAACTCGAGTATGTGGAACCAGTAGTCCATCTGCGCTTTGGTGAAGTTGTGGCCACCTCTGCGTGCTACCACTAGTGGCCCTCCGACCTTGCCCTTCAGCGTCTTACCGTTTTTCAGCGATACATAGCCGGCACGTTCCATCAACCCTTTCACCAGTGATGTCGCTGAACCGAAATATACCGGCGACGCTATGATGATGCCATCTGCCGCCTTCATCTTCTCGTACACGGGCCACATGTCGTCATTGATAGAACACATTTCGCCCTCCAGGCAGGCCATACAGCCTGTGCAGCCCCTGATGTCCAGTCCTGCGAGAAGGAGGAGTTCGGTTTCGATGCCTTCCTCGGCAACAGCGGTCAGGGCGTGCTTCGTGAGGATCTCTGTGTTTCCGTTCTTGCGTGGACTTCCAACTATGCTGATTACCTTCACGTTGGCTCCTTCCTCAAACCTGTAGAACAGTTGGTCAGCGGTGTACGGGAGTTACAGTGTGCCATCCAGACTGCCTCCGCGACAAATGTGCCTCTCAGTCGCCGGACTACGCATACCCGTGCCTTGCAGCGGGCATTGCTCTTGTCCTTGGTCGGCGATGTAGAATAGCCTCAGGTCCATCCACAGGCGGCTGGTGGCAGAGGGAGGCGTCCGCGACCGCGCTGACATGGGCCATTACCGTGTAAGGAGGTACCTTCGGTACTATGGCACGACTCGCCAGCGACAACGCGCACGAACTCGTTCAGTTCCTCGATAAGCCCCAGACCGACTTCACGAAAGAGGACCTGATCCACTATGTGAAGGCGAACGAAATCCAGTTCCTGCAGTTTCGTCACGTGGGTGGTGATGGGCGCTTGAAGACGCTCAGCTTTGTCGTCACGGATGAGGCGGAACTTGACAGGCTGCTCTCCGAGGGGGAAAGAGTCGATGGATCGAGCCTCCTTCCTTTTGTGGATACCTCTTCCAGCGACCTCTACGTTGTGCCGCGCTACAAGACGGCGTTCCGCAACCCGTTCACGCAGTTCCCCACCCTCGACATTCTGTGTACCTACTACACGAGCACGGGTGAGCGACTCGCCGCCGCGCCTGAGACTGTGCTTCATAATGCCCATGCCGCATTGATGAGACAGACCGGACTGACCCTTGATGCCTTGGGAGAGCTCGAGTACTACGTAATCTTTGACGACAGGCATCACTTCCCAGTCAAGCCCCAGCGGGGCTACCACGAGTCATCGCCTTTCTGTCGCGGAGATGTGCTCAGGACGGAGGCGATGCGCGCCCTCGCGCGGGTCGGCGTGCGGCTCAAGTACAGTCACTCCGAGGTCGGCAACATCTGCAAAGACGACCATGAAATGGAGCAGCATGAGATAGAACTGGCGCTGAGTCCACTCGAGGATGCCGCCGATCAGCTCCTGGTGTCTATGTGGATACTCCGCATGCTTGGCTACCAGCAGGGTGTTACTGTGTCCTTTGCTCCAAAGATAATTCCCGGTCACGCAGGCAACGGTATGCATGTGCACACGCGGTTGATGCGGGATGGCGAGAGCGTGATGACGGAAGACGGCCGGCTGAGCGACATAGCAATGAAGGCCATTGCCGGTTACATGACACTTGCCCCTTCACTCACTGCATTTGGCAACATGGTGCCGACGTCGTACCTGCGACTCGTCCCGCACCAGGAGGCACCCACGAACGTTTGCTGGGGCGACCGGAACCGCTCTGCACTGGTGCGCGTGCCCCTCGGATGGCTCAACGTCAAAGACATGGCGCGCGACGCCAATCCGCAGCAGGTCTCAGAGGGGCGTGTCTACGGTGGTGCCCAGACTGTGGAGATCCGCAGCCCCGATGGCTCGGCAAACGTGTACCTGTTGTTTGCAGGCCTCGCGGTGGCTGTCCGTCACGGATTGGAGATGGAAGACGCGCTCGATGTCGCGGCCCGCAACTACGTCGGTGTGAACATATTCGCCGAAGAGCAGAAGGAGATCCGTGACAGGCTGAGGCAGCTTCCTTCGTCCTGTGTTGAATCGGCGGACGAACTGCTGAAGGAGCGGGCTCTCTATGAGCGCGATGGCGTATTCCCGCCTGTTGTCATTGACCAGACAGCGGCGCGGCTGAAAGCGTACAACGATGCGGGGCTTGTGGAGCGCATACGTGATAATGAGCAGGAGGTGGCCCGCCTTATCGAGGAGTACCTCCTCTGTCCATAGCTTCATGCAGTCGCCTTCGTGGCTGGTGATCTGTTTGGCGCGGCGGTCCTTGGCTGGTGCCATGTTCCGTGTCTTGGGCATCCCTTGACTACTGTGTGGCCGGACGTGGAGTGGCTCTCAGGAGGTGAAGGGTGGCAGCCGGTCCGTCGAACACGGAGTGTTCCTTGTATTCTGCTGGCTCTTGATGCTGTTGTTGAGACTGGTGCTTCGGTATCCTCAGCCGGCTCAGCTCGAGTCTGACGGGCAGGGTTGAGCATGCCCTTCGCATAGTGCGCCGGGGTCTGTCCCTCGCTGTTTGCTGTTCTGTGTTCGTGTCGCTCCAGGGTGGAACGTCTTGGTTCGCATCGGGATCACCGCCGATTGCGCTGGTGGTCGCTGGCGGTTTCGGGCTTGCGGTTCTCTCTTTCTTTCTGAGTGAGATGTCTCGACAGGGTCATTGAAGAGAGGCCCGTCCCGGCTCTCGCGTCACCCGATGTGCGTCTCCCTCACTGTGGTGGTGTTCCTTGGCTCGCAATTGCCTGTCGTTCTCTGCCACTCTTTGTCTACATTATTCTGCCCATGGATGTGCTGCATACCGTTGCCGTGTCTGTGGTTGGCGTTGTCGACACCGGCGTGGCGTTGGTTCGGTCATGACTGAGCCGCAGGACGGCATAGGCCAGCAGCGCTAGGCATCGTTTCGCCAGGGCTGCCGTTGCACGTCGGGGACCTGTTGGAGGTCACACGCTCTGCCTCGGGTGCAGTTCGGACCCGTCCCATGGGACCGAGTGTCGTTGGTGGTGTGGCCTCGACTATCGAAAAAGGTGGCTGGTGTTCCGTCCGAGAATTTCGCATCCGATTATTGTGTCTCCTAGCTGAACAAGGGTTGACAGAAACAGATCGCCTTGTTACTTTCCCCCTGCCCCGAGCGACTGAGCGAGGGATAGAGTGGCTGGACACCCTAAGGCTGGTGCCGTCGCGGTCCTGATACCGCCAGGTTAGGGAGCGTGGAAGGCATGGAGCGGCGGGGGCCAAGCCGAGATCCCGTAAAGGTGAGGCCACTCGGGGTGTTCTGTTTATTTTATTCCCGTGCCGCTCAGGTGGTTGCTTTCGCGGTTTCCATTTCCTGATATGCCTGTCTACAGCCTGCGGCGACTGGTGATGCACAACTCGTACCCGTGTGTTGTTTGCCATCGTGCTTTATGGCTCTTATAGTCAGTAGCACTGTTGTCGCTTGGGAGGCCTTGAATGACTCGTTCACGTGGACTCGAGATGCGTTCGTGTGCGATGACGCTCTCAGACATGGAGCTCTTCGTTTTCCCTGAGTTGATGTACAGCCTGCTGCTCGCCAACATCATGTCGCCGCGCTTGTGGAGATGGCGCGAAGACTCGTGGTTCGATGGCTACGAAAGGCAAAAGCCTTACCGGCGCATCAACCGTCTCAAGCAGTTCATCATGGACCACTATGAGTTCAATCTCGACCTCGATACATGGGGCCTTACTACCCAGGAACGTGAACTGGCACGCTTCCGTGACTTCATTGATGAACCCACGCTGAAACAGTCGAACGCCCTTTTTGGCTACGAAGGGGACAGGTACTACTTCAGCATCGATATTCGCACCCATTTTGGACTCGATAAGTACGAAGGCAACGTCATCCCGTACTGGAAGACTGAGACCGTTGAGGCGATGGATGCCTTCAAGTACAGGCCTCAGTATGGCAATGGCGCCGGCGAGTGTGTATCTCTTGCCGCCCTCTATGCCGCGGCGCTGTTCGTAGTTGCCCGGGTTCCGCTTGACGACATATTCCTGATGGCCACTCCGCTCCACTCGCAGAACTTCGTAGATGTTGATGACGGCATCCTAACCAACAACAGACGCCTTCTCAAGAAGAGCATGTGGTTCAATGGGACCGCCCTTTCCGCCCAGGCGCGTCGCGCGTTGGAGAACGAACGCGTGACAATAGTGACCCATCAGTCCGGTCACATTCACGCTGTCTATGATGAGGCCACCATCGATCCCAAGGAATATGAGAGGTTCTGCTCCCGGCTCCGTTCATACCTCAAGACTCCAATAAGCGAAGAGATAGTCGTCAATTTCCTCAGGCACCGGCGGGACCTTCAGGGGTGCTTTCAGATTCGCTGGCCGGTGCATGGCATTGATCACTACCTGCCCGCGGAGCGTGCGTTCTTCTATGAGCATGGCAGTCCCTACCGGCTCGGCGACCGCACTCGCGCGAAGCTTTTGGATGACATCGATGAGGAAGAATACCAGGCGAACCTCTTGCCGACGCGCATCGTCTTGAACGACCTTGAGAGCTTCATCCGCGAGAATCACATTGATTGCGAGAATCCTGAGGATGTGGAGCACCTGAAACACGTGCTTGGCCGCGATTGTGAGCAGGCCGGCAATGCCATTGATGCACTGGTGCGGTTTTGTCATACCGAACCACGGTTACCCGATGCCACACGCAAGCGTTTCGTGAAGAGAGGCGAGGCACTTGATATCAGGCTTGAGATGTCCCGCGATGCCATCTGCAGGCACTTGGAGAACCTTCGAGACAGTAATGTGGTAGCCGACCTTGCTTTCTACGCCTACCGGGATCTGAACAGCATCGACCCGCGACCCTTTGTGCTCGCTGCCCTCGAGCGAAATCCTGTCTCGGTAGAGGGCACGAAGGCCCTGCCTGATGAGGAAGTGCTGAATGCCGTGCATGCGCTACCGGCCCAGTCGATATACGACGGCGATGGCCGTCTGGCCCAGCCCGATGAGGTCTGGAACTATGGCCGAGGCGACGGGATGGAGAAGGCTGTCCTGTTGGCAAACATATTGCATGCGAGGCGACCGGGTGACGAACTCGTCATTGAGGTCGAGGGAGATTCTGTGAATCTCAAGGCAGGTGCGTTGAGTCAGAACTTCCGCTCGGCTAAGGGCCTGAAGCACAGTCGCTGGCCTCTAAGCGAGTGGCTTTCGGACCTGTGAGACTTCAGTCCGGCTGACGCCGACGCCGTGGCTCCCTGGCGGCGAACAATATGTACACGACCGGCACCACCGGGAACAGCGCCTGGAGCCACAGGTACAGCTCGAATGCGACCGCCCCCTGTCCAGGAAGCCGGAGGTCAGCCTTTCAACGCTCTGATATTCATTGATGCCGAATGCTGCGGTCAATGCCACCACTGTCCACTGGACTGCCTGCGCAAGGACCACCTCCCCCTGTCAATCAGTCGAAGAACGACTTGTTCAGGTCGCCCACGTTGGAGAAGCCGCGTTGTTCCCAGTATCCTTCGTAGTCCACATCGTCGGACACCTCGATCTCGTCTATCCACTTGATCCACTTGTAACCCCATTTGCTCTCTGCAACGAGCATGAAGGGGAACCCGCGCTCGGGCGGAATGGTTATCTCATTCATCTTGTACGCCATCAGGATGTCATTGTCCATGATGTAGTAGAGAAGGAACGATGTGCTGTATCCGTCCACTGACTTGAAGATCACCACCCTGGCTTCTGGAAGGACTCCCGCCTCTTTGAGCAGGTCTTCAACGTGCACGCCCTCCCAGAGAAGTGTGATGTCCCATCCCTCAACGCAGTACAACGTGGTCACTTTCTCGCTGCTCTTGTGGTCTCTCACGACGTCGTCATACGTGTAGACCTGCTCATTCTCCACAAGGCCGTGGACTCTCAACGTATACTGCGCCGGGTCTACATACTGTGGGCCACGTATGGAATTCTCTCTGAAATTGTTAACGGATGACAGGTCTTGTCCCTGGTATTCCTGAATCTCCACCGTCCCGGAGTCACCGGGCATGTCCGGTGGCTCAACCGTACAGCCCGCCGCGAGTAGAACTCCTGTCAGCGCGACCGCGAATGTGCCAGATCTACGAGTCGCTTTCAGAATGTGTGCCCTCCCTGGCTGAAGGGTAGGGTCGGGGGGAAGGCGTGTCAAATTGGCGTGTCTGCACCTGCGACGCTGTGTCAGGGATGTGCCGTACGTGCCTGTTGGCCCGTCCATGAAGGGCGCGACGTGTGGTGGCGGGAAAGTGAACACTATAAACAGTACGGCTACCACAATGATGAAGGGGGAGCGACACGGTTTGCATATGGCTGCGCTCGTCATCGGTCATGAGGCGATAGCTGATAACGTGGCCAGCGACAACCGAGATGGTGAAAGTCCCCGCATCTGGTGCGACTATGTCACAGCCGGGAATTGCCGCATATGCGTAGCAGAGGATGGCGATCCCGAACGTCATCACCAGTATGCCCACGCTCTTCGCAAGAGCAAAGTTGTTGATCCTGCCTCGCAACGGCGAGCGCTCAATGTGGGCCCAGATGACAGCAGGCCAGAATGCCATCTTGAGGTGTTCCCAGATGCTCTCATTGACCGGAACGAAGGGAGCGAGCAGGCGGAAGTTGTTTGACCACTCAAAGGCGAAGTGGAGGGCTGAGGCGACACCGAGGACTGTCAAAGCTCCAGCAATCTCCCAGCGTACGGCGCCGGGTTTGTCAATATCGACTCCGGGTCTCATGTGCCCGCCCTTTGCGGGGTGAACCTGAGTGTGAGGGCCCCCCGTTCGATGAGGCGGAACAGCGCCGTGCTCTCGATCGCTTCAGTCAGCATGCTCCAGTCGAGATGGTGGTCATGCACGGATAACAAACCTGTCGGCTTGAGCACCCTGTGTAGCTCCAGCAGCACTGCATCCGGTCTCTCAAGTCCGTGAAAGACATCGTACAAGAGAGCGACATCAACGCTCTCTGCCTTCAGTCCCGTCGCAAGACCGGAATGAATCGTCGACACGTTGGTAAGGCCTGCCTTTCGCGCACGGTCTTCGGTCATCCTGAGCGCAAGGGGGTGAATATCCAGTGCGTATACGTGTCCGCCAGGGCCGACTATTCGTGCTGTCGGGACTACGTAGCTTCCGGGTCCGCAACCGAAATCCAGGACTGTATCGCCTTCGCATATGCCTGCCTCAGCCAGTATCGGTTCCCGGGGCGAACGTGCATCTCTGAACCGATAGCTGAGCGCCATTAACCGATAGCTCCAGTTCGGTTCCTTGCCGCGTGTTCTATGTGGCATTGCTCCTCCTCGCAAGCCAGCCTGTTCGAATCGGCTCGTCGCTTTGCGCGAGAGGGATATGGGGCTTGATGTCGAGCACAGGTGTTCCGTCCACCATGTCGATGTCTCTGATGTGCAGGGTCGGACCATCTATGCGTATGAGGCGCACGGTGGACATGGCTATCGGATTGGGTCTGCGGGGCGAACGCGTGGAAAATACGCCGTGGGCTGTTGTCTCGGATGGTGGCTTCACCACGAGTGAGAAACCCTTCGACAGGTGCAGGTGGCACAACAGTATGATGTGCGAGAAACCTTCCAGGTCCTTCAGTCCGCCGGCATACTCCGGCAGAAGCTCCACGGTTCCCTCCACGTTCCTGGCGTGAAAGGGTTGTGGTGGTATGTGGTCTTCCCCTCTGAGAGGTGAGCGGATGACACCTATGGGTCTGTAGACGATCTCTTCCACGGTGCCTCTCACGATTTCGCGTATTCGGATGGTTCTTTGCCCAGATGCAGACGCCTGCGGTATGCGGCATTCCACGGGGCCCCTTCACCTGTATGGCGCAGAACGAGCGCCCACGCTGTCGCTGCCACGGCAACGGCGGCGATGAGTATCTCGACCGTCACCATCGACACAAGCTGCGCCTGCAACAGTACAACCGTATAGTTTATGAGTGAATGGAGTCCGGCCGCTATGAGGTAGAACTGCCAGCCACGGTCAGTGGCCAGCCCGTAGCCCGCAAGGGCTCCGAATGCGGTATGGCCTGCAATAACGAAGAATCGCTCCCAGAGAGGCGTGAGTGACTGGAACCCCTCACCCTGTATTGATGCGATTGCCCATCCGCCTGCATACGCCTGGTTCAGCGCCCACATCGCTTCGAAGACGCCGAAGCCGACGCCCGCTGCAGCGCCGATAATCAGTCCAACCTTCGGCGCGAGACTGTGGTCTGACTTCTGCCAGATGTATACGTTTGGCAGGAGCTTTGCTCCTTCCTGTACCAGTCCGCTCAGGGCTGTCTGCGGTATTCCCAGCACGTATATCCACGTGGTGACGGTGGATTGATTGAATGCGCCTGCTATAGCCGTGCCTGTAAGGCTCTGAAGCGGTATCTGCACGACAACGACGGCGAGCAATGTCAGGATCGCCGACACGGCCATTACCACCCAGAGAAAACCATAGCCGCGCAGTGGCGGACGGTAGAGCATGTACCAGAAGACTCCAAGCAGCAGTGCGATACCAATTGCGGTGAAGTTGGGGTTGGAGAACCAGTTCACGAAGAAACTCAGCGACTGTTGAAGCATCAGGGCGCTCCTCTCATGTTACGACCGTATAACGACCGGTGACTGTATGCGGTTGTCTGATAAGTCGACAACGCAGGCTCGTGCCGCAACCGGGCTGTGTAACATGATAGCCACCCATCCAGCATGGCACAGGACAGGCGGTTGCACAAGACATCCAGGGTGGGCCGGGCTATCCGTGCGCAGGGGTAACCGCTGTGCGGTTCATCTTTCCGCTCGCAAACTGCTCAAGGTCGACCGAGACGAATGCAAAGCCCAGTTCGCGCAAACGGGCGACTATCTCATCCTTCATTCTGACGGCGCGGCTGATGTCGTCCACTTCGACGAAAGCGAGGTTGTATGGGAAGTGGCGGACCCTGACGCAGGTGAAGCCGAGGCCCCGCAGGTATTCCTCGGCACGGTCGACTCGGTCGACCCGGACAGGGTCGATCCCAAACCCGTGAGGGAAGCGCGAGGCGAGACAGGCCATGCTTGGCCGGTCCCAGCCGCTGAGTCCCAACTCCCGGGACAGACGGCGTATCTCCCCCTTCCCCAGCTTGAACTCGATGAATGGGTGCCATATCCTGTCCTCGGTGGACGCGCGCAGGCCTGGTCGATAGTCCGACAGGTCCGAATAACTCAGTCCGTCAGCTATGTGCTCAAACCCGTGCTTGCGTGCCCATTGCCACGCGACCGCATCCCGTGCCTTGCGGCAGAGGTAACAGCGGTCCGGCGGGTTCATCCTGAAATGCTCCTCCTCCAGTTCCATCGGGTGGACGATGTTCTGATCGATGCCTATCTCCTCTGCAAAGGTCTTTGAACTGGATATCTCCGAACGGGGTATGAGCGCGGAATCGATGGTAAGTGCCGCTGCATTGCTGCCGAGCGCGTCGTGGGCGAGCTTGGCAAGCAGCGTACTATCGAGTCCACCCGAATAGAGGATAAGCAGTCGCCTGCGTTCCCTTATCGCCTCCAGTAGCTGCTCTTGGGGTGTCATGTCTTTGTCTTGCGGGCTGATCTGAGGATGCGTATGGCGGCTGCTGCGGCGCCCACCGAGTTTCCTATATTGACGACGGTCACTCCTGGGGAACAGCTCTGGAGCATTGTAGCGAGCGCGGCGTTACCCTGTGACCCGAACCCGTAGCCCACGGGCGTCGGTACAGCAATGACTGGCAAATCAGTGAGTGATGCGAGAACTGTGGGCAGTGCGCCTTCCATTCCTGCAAAGGCGATGAATGCCTGCGCGCCGTC
>CAZODZ010000057.1:0-7935 GCA_964578745.1 uncultured Dehalococcoidales bacterium
ACTGTCAAGACATGCGACCGTCCTGTGAAGAGGGAGGAGGTCGAGGCCCTGCTCAAAGAATTCACTGGTGAGATTCAGCAGGTCCCGCCTGCCTTCTCGGCCAAGAAGCTCAAGGGCAGGAAGGCCTACGAACTTGCGCGGAAGGGCGTCGACGTGGACATTCCCCCCGTTAGGGTGACTGTCCACTCCTTGCGATTGCTGTCGTTCGATTACCCGTACTTCAACCTGGAATGCGACGTGTCTTCCGGTTTCTACGTGAGAAGCCTCATACACGAGATGGGTGAGAGATTGGGTGTTGGTGCTACTGTCATAGAGGTCAGGCGCCTCAAGGTAGGTAGCTATCGCGTGGAGGACGCCCGCTCGCTTGACGAACTGCTCGAGGCGATGTCGACAGTGCAGCCGCCTGGAGGATGACTGAGGTGGCATGCCTCACGTATAATTCGACTTTCTGGTCGTGGGCATCGGCCACGAATGGAGTCCTTCATGGAGATTATCCCTGCTATCGACCTCAGGCACGGAGCGTGTGTCCGGCTCTTCCAGGGGGACTACTCGCAGGAGCAGGTCTTTGATACCGACCCTGTCGCAGTTGCCGTGAGGTGGCGGGACGCAGGCGCCCGGTTGCTTCATGTCGTTGACCTCGATGGCGCCGCTGCCGGTGAACTGGTCAACCGTGATGCCGTAGAGCGCATCATGTCAGTGCCGGGCGTAAGGGTCGAGGTGGGTGGTGGCATACGCACGTTTAGGGATGCCGAGTGGCTTGTTTCGCGTGGCGCAGAGCGTGTAATCATCGGGACCGTCGCCGTAGAAGAACCTGAGCTCGTGTGTAGACTTGTGAATGCCTTCGCCTCAGCGCTGGTGGTGAGCCTTGATGCTCGTGACGGCAGGATAGCCACACGAGGCTGGCTTGTGGATACGCAGGTTGAGGTGTCTCAACTGTGCCTGGAGATGCAGGAGGCCGGTGTATCCCGCTTCATCTACACTGATGTGCGCAGGGACGGGACCCTCACGGAGCCGAACTTTGAAGCTATCGAACACCTTGTCCGCAAGACAAGTGTGCCCGTTGTAGCTGCTGGTGGCATCACTACTATCGAGCACATCGCCCGTCTTCAGCAGATCGGCGTGGCGGGGGCTATACTCGGGAAGTCTGTTTATTCGGGCTCGATAGACCTCAGGGAGGCTATCGACCTGTATGGAGGATGAATTGCTGAAACTCGACAAGCAGGGGCTCGTTCCCGCCATCATTCAGGACGCCGAGAGCAAGGATGTACTGATGCTTGGCTATATGAACAAGGAATCGCTCAGGCTGACCGTGGAGACAGGCGACGTCTGGTTCTACAGCAGGAGCCGCCAGGAACTCTGGCACAAGGGCGAGACGTCAGGTAACTTCCTCCGTGTCCGCCACATTTACAAGGACTGCGATAGCGACACCATCCTCGTCATGGCTGTCCCGGTTGGCCCGGTGTGTCACCTGAATACGGCGACTTGCTTCGTGACCGAGGACGGAGACATGCGAGGGCTGGAAGCCGACGACACTGCCTAGGCGGCGGATTCCTGTTGTGTCGTGGTAGTGAGGGTCGCGCCGCTCTTGGCGGGCTCGTCGGGCCTCTCGAGCACCTCGTTGAGTGCAGCGATGGCCGCCTCGACTTGGCTGTTGTCAGGCTGTCGTGTCACGAGCCGTTGCAGCAACAGGCCGGGTGCGGTTACCATCCTTACCAGTAGATTATCTCTGTGGTCGGCCGACCACTTGATGAACTCGTAGCTCACCGCCGCGATAAGTGGCAGAAGCACTATTCGCGACAGCATGCTTATCCAGAGTGGTGGTCTGCCGAGGAGTGCGAGGACGATGATGGCCATCACCAGTACCACGAATATGAAGCTCGTCCCGCACCGGGCATGGGCTGTCGAGTACCCCTGGACAGCCTCCGGTTCGAGCGGCACGCCGGCCTCGTAAGCGTTGATCACCCTGTGCTCCGCCCCGTGGTAAGCGAAGACCCTCTTTACGTCCGGCAAGAGCCCTATCGCAGCAACGTACACCACGAATATGAGCAGCCGCACAATTCCTTCAACAAGGTTGCTGGCCAGGTCGGACGTAATGTAGGCGTCAAGGCTGCGCGATATGAGCAGCGGCAGTATGAAAAACAGTGCAACGCCGAATGCGAGGCTGCCTGCGACAGCAAGCCAGAGCATCCACTTCGGCATCTCCTCACCAGCCTCTCCGGTTGCTGTCTTCTCTGCTGAATAGAGCAGGGCCTGTGTGCCGATGATCAGTGTCTCAAGCAGGACAAGGACGCCTCGGAACAGGGGTAACTTGCGCAGCCTGCCTGTGTAGATCGAGGGGACCCGCTTGTGACTTGTCTCCAGTGTTCCGTCAGGCAGCCTTATGGCCATGCCGATCTCGCGTGGGCCGCGCATCATCACGCCCTCAATGAGGGCCTGCCCGCCATAGTGGAACTTTCCCCCCATATCAGTTCACCGGAAAAACAAAGGAATGGCCCCTGTTGCGGGCCATTCCTGGTGATGTGCTCACGTCGGCGGCGGGACTCTCAGTCCTTGATGCCGTACTTCTTCTTGAAGCGCTCCACACGGCCCATCGTGTCGACAATTCTCTGCTGACCGGTGTAGAACGGGTGGCACGCGCTGCAGATTTCAACTCGGATCTCTGGCTTCGTTGCCCCGACCGGGAACGTGTTGCCGCAGAGGCAGGTCACCTTGGCGTTTTCGTAGTATTTCGGGTGTATTTTCTCTTTCATGGATATACGCTGACCCTCTTCTGGAACCTGGTAGCAGCTTCGAACTTGACTTCACCATCGATGAGAGCAAACAGGGTATGATCCTTCCCTATCCCCACGTTTGTCCCCGGCCGGACGCTTGTGCCGCGCTGGCGGACCAGTATGTTGCCGGCGCGCACTCTCTCGCCGCCATACCTCTTGACGCCGAGGCGCTTCGATTTGCTGTCACGGCCGCACCGGGTGCTGCCTCCACCTTTCTTGTGTGCCATCTCTAGTTCACTCTCCAGGCATTACCACGCGGTCAACGCTGAGGCGTGTGTAACTGGCACGCGCTCCTGTCTTCCTGCGGTATCTCGTCTTGCTCTTGTAGCGGAATACCACTATCTTATCGCCGCGGACGGTGCCCATCGATGTAGCTATTACACGCGCACCATCGATAACCGGGGACCCCACTCGGGTTGTCTTGCCATCAGAGACCATCAGGACCCTGTCCAGTTCGACAGCTTCGCCCTTGGCGATATCAAGAAAGTCCACATCCACAGTCTGCTGCGGACTGACTTTGTATTGCTTTCCACCAGATTCGACTATGGCGTAAATATCTGCACCTCCAGAATGGAGGTAGATTGTAGCACCGGCGCGAACGGAGCGTCAACCTGCTGCACTCGCCCACACGATTAGTGGCACATCATCTCCTTGCGCTGCCCGTTGACATCACCCCCTCATTCACACTAGCCTGCGTCCGGATAGGCTACAACATCAAGGAGGTGTCGCGATGTCCAGCTCCGGCCTCTCAGACAGCACAACCACGTTGATTGAACTGAAACGTCTCGTCCAGGAATTCGTCGATGAACGAGACTGGGGCAAGTATCACAACGCAAAGGACATCGCACTCGCCATCAATGTTGAGGCGGGAGAGCTCCTCGAGTTGTTCGAATGGGTAAGAGAGAATGAGCTTCCCGCACTCTTGGGCGATCCGGCCAAGCGACGACGGCTTGGACATGAGTTAGCTGACATAATGATTCTCTGCCTGAACCTGGCATCCGCCGTTGGGTTCGACGTGGCGAGCACCATAGGTGCCAAGCTCGAGCTGAACCGGCGTAAGTACCCGGTTGAGCTCGTCCGGGGCGACTATCGGAAGTACACGGAACTGAGGAACGGCCTGAAAAAAGAAGAAGGGGCGTCTGGCGTGTAAGCCGTCGGCCCCCGTTGCCGTCGCTGGTATCGGCTACTCTTCGCAGGCGAGCCTGCCTTCGTACGCATGCTCGAACAGATCGATCATTCCCTCTTCTGTTACCTCGCGCGGGTTCCTGCGGCAGTGGTTTGGGCTCTTGAGGACGTTGCGGGCAATCATGGGAATCATGTCCTTCTCCACGTCGACCGCTTTCAGAGATGTCGGCAATCCCAGGTCCAGCATGAGCTTCTTGAACGCGAGTGGTGCCAGGAAGGCCGCGTCCCGCACCGACAGCCCCTCGACATCCTCTCCCAGCACGCGGGCGATGTTGGCGTGTTTCTCCATCTGCGCGATGGCGTTGTACTCCATCACGTAGGGAAACGTGACCGCTATGGCATAGCCGTGTGGGTAATGGAGCTTGGTGGCAGGGTACACGTATGCATAGCCGCATGCATGACCTATGGTGGTGTCGGCATTACCCATGACTATGCCTGCAAGCAATGACGCGAGCGCCATGCCCTCACGTGCTTCAATGTCGCGGCCGTTGCAGTACGCCGTCCTGAGGTACTTGTTGACCAGCCGCATTGATTCGACGGCGAGTGCATCCGTGAGCAGGTTGGCCTGTACTGACTGGTACCCCTCGATCGCGTGGCAAAGCGCGTCGATACCCGTATTGGCGGTGACCGTTGCCGGCATCGAAATGGTCAGCTCGGGATCGACGATGGCGACGTTCGGGTAGAGCATCGAGCTCACCAGGCCTACCTTCAGCTCGGGTGTTGCAAAGACGGCTGTGTCGGACACCTCGCTTCCAGTCCCGGCAGTGGTCGGGCACAGCGCGAGCGGAGCAAGCTGGTTGCTGAACCCGTCCTTGATCCAGCCCATGATCGAGCCCTTGTTGGTGAGGCTTACGGCCACTCCCTTGGCGATGTCCATCGTGCTGCCACCGCCGAGCCCCACGACGCTGTCAAAGCCGCCGGAGCGAGCGAAATCGATGGCCTTCTCACCCACTTCGACCGAAGGCTCGGGCTCGGAACCGTCCCACACTTTCGAACTTATCCCTGCCTTGTCGAGCGAGGCCTGGACTTTGTCGGCCCAGCCCGCCTCTCGGATCGTGGTGTCTGTAACGACCACGGCGTGTGTTGCTCCGGCCGCCTTAAGTTCAGGACCAACCTGCCCTACCATGCCTGTGCCAAACAGGATCTTCTTTGCGGTCCGGAAAGGAAAACTTGCGAACATCTCTCCTCCAGTCTCTGCGATGCATCACGGCACACTTGAGACTGCCGTATGCTCGAGCACATTATACTGGCTGCGGCAGCCAGGCGGGAGACCGCCGGATGGTCCGGCGCGTTGTGCGATGGTGAAGGTCCATCCCTCCCTATGGCTGCTTCTGCGATTCGCTCGATTCCTTCTGGAAGTAGGCGGCAACACTGTGCCCGAATTGCTCTGCAGCCTCGCCTGCCTGCCGGAACCTGTCTCTGACTTCTTCATCCTTGAATCGTCGGCCGAGTGCCTGCGCCGATTCCGCCGCGGCGTCGCCGAACTCGCGTGCTTTCGCCTTCAGTTCAGGGTCATTGAAGACCTCGCTGATGGCCTGTCCAAACGCCGTGAACATCTGTGCCAGGCTCTCGGTAGGCCCTCGCTCGCCTTTTCCACGTTGCGCTTGCTCACTCATTGTCCGCTTATCGCTTCGCCTCCTGTGGCTTCAGTGTGAGGACCGGGACATTGGTGTGCCGCAGCACGTGGTCTGCCACGCTTCCGAACACCAGTAGCCCCAGGTTCTTCCTGCCGTGCGTCGCGATGGCGATGAGCCCGATGTCATTCTTCCTTGCGTAGTCGACTATCGCGTCACCAGGCATCCCTTCGAGCGTCACTGTATGGACGGAAAGTCCCCGTGCCCGCAGCCGCTCTGCAACTCCGTTGAGATACGTACTTGACTCGAATGCGAGACGCTTCATCTCCTCCTCGATGACTGACTCGGCTCCCTGTGCCGACGCAGCCGCGAGAGACGAGGGTACCTGGAGGACCTGGAGCAGCACGAGTTCGGAGCCGAATTTCTCAGCAACCTCGGCGGCGTATGGAATCATCTGCTCGGCGAGAGGTGTTCCATCGAGACACAATAGAATCCTGTTGAACATGTCCTCACCCTTTCCGGGGCTCGTTCCCTGTACCCCACATTCCTACCAAGGTCACGCTATCCCAATGCGCTCGAAACGTCAACAGCTGCTAGCGTCGGAAGCAGTTACAGCCTCCTGGCACCTCGTTGTCAACGGGGTACGCTTCGCGGTTGAACACTTTGAAGAATGCCTCCGCGTACGCCGACTGGTTGAGTGGATCGGTCACGGTAACAGACACGACGACCTCGGCCGGTTTCGCGGGCGGAATAAACAGTACAGTAGCTCCGCTGCCCTCGATGCTTCCCGCGGTGGTGGACCAGTTGTACAGCAGCTCTTTCCCTTCTGCACTGGCGATACACTCTATCTCACACTCGCAAAGTGGGCCGCGCAGGAGGCGGAATCCCTGGCTGGACTCCTTGGAGTACTCCGGCAGCAGGGGGCGGACTACGAGGTCGTGTATTGTGGGTGGCTTGGGTGAGAGGACGTTGATGAGGATCGATTCGGTCCTGCTGCCTCCGTATCCGTCGCTGGCGCACACCGTGGCCAGGTACGTGCCCGGCGCCGTCGGGGCAGTCCAGGCGGCCTGCGATGCGCTTGATTCAAGTCGCCCCGCACTGCACGACCATTGGTAGGTGAGAGGGTGTCCATCATCATCGTGGGCGGTACACGTCAGCGTCGTGGTCTCACCAGGCAGGAGTATATCCCGCTCTGTCCACAGGCCGTCTATCACAGGCGCCTCGTTCCGGAGTACCTCGACGATTGTGACCATGGCGTCACTGCCCCCGTTGCCATCGGCTACCTCAACCATTAACGCGTACTGCCCGGACGCTGCCGGTGCCGTCCAGCGCGCGTGTGCCTGCATGGTCTCAAGCTCTCCGCCGGTCGCAGACCATGAGTACACCAGCTCCTCGCCATCGGGATCGCTTGCCTGGCAGACCAGCGAGCACGTATCGTGTGCGTACATCGAGCCGCTGCTGACCTGGATAGCCTCGATGTGCGGTGCTGTGTTTGGCGTTTCGGCTTGCGTGACGGGTGTGAGCACGAACAGCGAGAACAGGGCCAGCGTGAGGCCGATGCCGGCGATGTCGCTGGATGAGAAGACACTTGTGGACTTCAAGGCTGCCTCTACTTCTTGTCGCTGTGCAGACCGTGCAGAATAGGGAGTACCCCCCGTGAATTCTATCCCGCGTGGCAGGTGGCAGCAACCGACCTTCCTGCACTTCGTGGACTCCATGGCTGCCTCGGCGTTCACCGTGGCATTCCACAGCTCACTCGGGTATAGTGCGTGACCGGAGGTAATCAACATGGCTGAGCTGTTTGAGCGGACTGTTCTGAACGGCATGGAACTGCGTAACAGGTTCGTCCATTCTGCAACCAACGAAGGGTCGGCCAACCCGGAGGATGGAACGGTGACCGAGCGGCTCGTGCAGCTGCAGCAGGAGCTCGCCGAGGGAGAAGTTGCCCTCGTCATTCCGGGAAACATGTATGTGAACATCCAGGGAAAGTCACGTCCGTGCCAGACTGGAATTCATGATGACATGACTGTTCCGGGGCTTGCGCGGATGGCGGCAGCAGTCCACAGGCATGGGGGGCGCATCGTTGCGCAACTTGCGCACGCGGGGGCCAATGCCTACGTGTCGGTGGGTAGTGACCATGCGCTTGGTCCGTCCGATATGAAGCTCACAGGGATTCCCTGTCGTGCCATGACGCGTGAACAGATGGAACGTACGGCAGCCGACTTCGCGGCAGCCGCTGTGCGGGCGAAAAAGGCGGGATTTGATGGGGTGCAGCTGCATGGGGCCCATTCCTACCTCCTTTCCCAGTTCGTCTCACCGTACTTCAACAAGCGGACCGATGCGTACGGCGGTTCTCTCGAGAATCGCGCCCGGTTTCCGCTCGAGGTCGTGCGTGCGGTCCGGGC
>CAZODZ010000057.1:7945-10307 GCA_964578745.1 uncultured Dehalococcoidales bacterium
GGGCTGCCGTCGGCCCCGACTTCCCCGTGCTGATCAAGATCAATTCGGATGATTACCTTGACGGAGGGTTTCCCCTGCGAGAGATGGTCCCGTACTGCCTGATGCTGCAGGATGCGGGCATCGATGCCATAGAGATAAGCGGTGGGACACATTTCAGTGATCCGCGCTATTTCTGCTCGCGCCCCGTCGGTACCGTGCCCAGGGACCAGGAGATCTACTTCAAGGACGCTGCCGAGCTGTACAAGCGCAGTATAAGTGTTCCGCTGCTGCTCGTCGGTGGAGTGCGTTCGCTCAGGGTAGCCGAGCACGTCGTCAGGTCGGGACTGGCCGACTACGTGTCTCTGTGTCGTCCGCTCATTCGTGAGCCCCATCTCATCAAGCGCTGGCACGAGGGAGACGTGCGTGACTCCACCTGCATCTCGTGCAATCTCTGCTTTGGCCCCGTGCGCGCTGGCAAGGGGCTCTACTGTGTCGCCCAGCAGAGGCAGCGCAGAGGGCGCGTAGCCCGGAGAGGTTGATGTTCCATGTCAAGATTTGCGGCATTCGCTTGCACGTTCTACTATAGCCATAGCCTGTAGCTGATCAGGTGGAGGTGAGGTCCATGAACAGAGGTCTGGTACTCCTGCTGGCGTTACTCTTGCTCCCCGGTTGCTCGTACCTTCTTCCCCTGGCTAACCAGCCCCCGGAGGCTTATATCGATGACATCTCGCCGGCGCACGTCGGAGAGGGTGAGACCGTCACATTTCAGGGGCACGGGACCGATGCAGATGGCGAGGTCGTTGCTTACCGCTGGCGCTCGACGCTCGACGGCCAGTTGAGCACACTGGCCACGTTTGAGACGGATGAACTCTCGGTTGGCAGCCACGTAATTTATTTCAAGGTGCAGGACAACAAGGGGGCATGGTCTCCCGAGGTGCGGGCTTCCATTGAGGTCGAGGCCGCCGGACCCATGGCACCTGTGAAAATCGACTCGTTCACAGTGGCAGACTCGACCATCACTGCCGGTGAGAGCACCACGCTTTCCTGGAGTGTCTCCAACGCTGCTGTCGTGTCCATGAACCAGGGCATCGGCGAGGTTGAATCCGCTGGTACGATGACGATCAGCCCATCGCAGACTACTACCTACATACTGAAGGCTGAGGGTGGCGGTGCGGTCGCCACCGCACAGCTTACCGTGAACGTGGAGCCGGCTGAGCTCGAGATTGTCTACTTCGAGGCCGACCCTGATGAAGTCGAGTCCGGCGATGCCGTGACACTGCAGTGGGAGACGGCGGGGGCGACCGAGGTGAGAATTGACCCCTATGTCGGCCCTGTCGATCCATCAGGTTCTTTTGTTGTCTATCCGACGGGGGATGCGACTCATACGTTTACGCTGACTGCCACCGATGGGGTCGACGAGGTCACCGCCGAAGTCCAGGTGGAGACGTACGTCGAAGGGCCCACAACGCACGAGCTGATCCTGGAACCACTGCTGGACGAGAGTGGCTACGTGCGCAGCACGGGTCAGCCCTGGGAAGGGTATATCTACGTGGGTGATGATACGAATGACATAAGCATCCAGGCGTTCCTCAGCTTTGACATATCCGACATTCCTGAAGATGCAGATATCGTCAGCGTAGTGGTCGACTTCTCAGACCACGCTTCTACCTTGGGGGAACCTTTCGATGGCCTCGGCTGTCTCAGGGCGTATCCGGACGACTATGGCTCGCTCTCCGGCAGCGACTACTATTCGGGGACGCCGCTCGGTGCAATATCGCGCTGGTGCAATCTTGACCAGCTTGAGGATGTCGGCCAGGACGGTGACTACGTCGATGCCATTGAGGATGTACTGGGAGAGGACCGCTTCCAGGTGCGCCTGCAATTCAACCAGCACGAGACGGATAATGACGGCAACAATGACCTGGTTCGCTACACTGAGGGACACCTGCCCAGGCTTATCATCGAGTACGTTGCGTAGAAGCGGGCACTGTTGCGAATGGTTATCACCCTGCGGACGCCCAGGCCGGGCGTCCGCAGTCTTCTGGGGATGTCCTGCCGGACGTAACGGCGGGACCTGCTGACAGGGGACCGGAGCTGCTGCCGATGGTGCTCGAGTGGTGCCGGCAAAGCACCCGGTGTGTGCCAGTCCTTCGGCATCCTCAATCCGATACGCCCTCCGCACTCGCCCTCCCCTTCTGCGGTTCGATGTCGGCACCTGCTGCATGCGGACAGAATCGCAGACCTTCTACGGGTGCTTCGTAGATTCATTGACACGGTCGCCCTGCTGCTCTAGAGTAGCCGTGTCTGTCCTGCTCCCCTCCGTAATCTTATCCCGCGGGCGGCAACGAAGTATCGTGTGGTCGGTCATCCAGGAGCGACTGCC
>CAZODZ010000058.1:0-9951 GCA_964578745.1 uncultured Dehalococcoidales bacterium
AAGTCCTTCGTGAGGGATTCCTGGAGACCCTGAAGCCGGGCGGGACGATACTCAGCGCGACCACGAGTATAGTGCCACTGCGTCTGCCGGCGGACAGGTACCCGACGGATGAGCAAATAGACTCCCTCCTGTCCGGATACAACGTCATCAAGGCGGACGTACTCGCGGAGGCGTTGAGGCTCGGCGACCCGACCGGCCGAATAGCCAATGTGGTCATGCTTGGACTGCTCAGCACTGTGCCGCCGTTTGATACATTCCCGCAGGAGTACTGGTACGAAGCACTTCGACAGGCGAACCCCCGCCCGCACGTCTGGGCGGCGAACTATGCCGCATTCAACGCCGGACGTTCAATGCGGGCGGTCACGGTCCGGTAGAGGGGTCCGCACTCCCCTTCTCGGGAGGCACTGCCTACACCTCCGCAGTGCCTCCCACAACTGCGGAGAGATGCCATGACGGAACGGGCAACATTGAAGACGCTCCTTGAACCGGAGAGCATCGCGGTTATCGGCGCAAGCGATGACCTCACGAAGCCCGGCGGCCTGCTTGTGCGCAACATCCTGCTGCGCGGCTATGAAGGCGCGCTTCTGCCTGTCAACCCGAAGCGCGACTCAGTGCAGGGAGTGCGTGCATATCCCTCTGTGCAGTCACTGCCCGTTGCACCTGACCTCGCCTTCATTGCCATACCAGCTCCGGCGGTAAGACAATCCCTGCAGCAGCTTGCCGAACGCGGCGCACGCGCGATTGTCGTGCTCAGCAACGGCTTCGGTGAAGTGAGCGAGGAGGGGAAGGGGGAGGAGCGCCGACTCGTTGAGATCGCCAACCGGTACGGCATTCTGCTCATCGGCCCGAACTGCTCTGGCATCGTCTCTCACGCACATGCCGGCAAGTTCAGCGGCCTCCCGCCGGTGAGCCACAAAGGCGGCGTCGACTTCCTCAGCGGCTCCGGTGCAACCGTCGATTTTCTATACGAGAATGCCACCGCCATGGGCCTCCGTTTCAACTCGCTCCTCAACGTCGGCAATTCAGCCCAGACGGGTGTAACCGACCTGCTGCGGCTGTATGACGAGGCGCACGATGAAGACAGCTCGCGCATCAAGCTCATTTACGTGGAGGTGTTGAACCGTCCACGAGACTTTCTCACGCACGCAAGGAGCCTCAGTGAGAAGGGTTGCCTTCTGGCCGGCATCAAGTCCGGCTCCACGGAGGCAGGCAGCAGGGCGGCCGCCAGCCACACAGGCGCGATGGCTACCAGCGACACGGCAGTCCAGGCACTGTTCGACAAGGCTGGAATCATCAGGGTACAGTCCCGGCCCGAACTCATTGATGTCGCCTTGGCGCTCGTCAGCGTTCGTGACCATCTGGATGGCACCCGCGTGGCTGTTGTCAGCGATGCCGGCGGGCCCGGGGTAATGGTTGCGGATGAGCTGCACCGGCAGGGCTTCACAGTCGTCCCGTTCGGCGAGCACACGCGCAGGCGGCTTGCACAGGCACTGCCACAGGGTGCTGCCGTCGGCAACCCGGTGGACTGCCTGCCAACACGTAATGCCGAAAGCATCAGCGCCGTGCTCGAAATCATCAGCGAGGAAGAGCAGGACAACGTCGATTACATCCTTCTCATCGACGGAGAATCAGGGCTGTCGGACACGTGGGCGATATTTCGAGCCATCATGCGCTTCCGCGAGCGCAGCAGGATTCCCGTGCTTCAGTGCTTCCTTTCACCCACATCCGCCGCGACACCACTCGAGAAGCTGAGAGAGGCCGGCCAGTGTTACTTCAGCGACGAGGTAGCGATGGCACGGGCACTGGGGCGGGTGGTCAATCGGCCCCGCACGTACACTCCGGTACTGGAAATGGAAGGGTACGACCACGAGCGCATCGGGCGTGCGCTGTCCGGGAGTGGCGCTCTGCCACCCGACGTCGTGCGCGAGGTGCTTGATGCCGCCGGAATCCGGCTTCCCGCGCAGAGAGAGCTATCGCGACTGGAGCAACTGGAGGGACTCGACATTCCCTTCCCCTGGGTCATGAAAGTGGTCGGGCCGTTACACAAGAGTGATGTCGGAGGAGTCAGACTGGGCATAGCCTCGTTGGAAGATGCACGCGACGCCTTCCACACGTTGATTCGCATCGCAGGGGCGACGGCGGTGCTGGCCCAGCAGATGGTACGCGGGACCGAGGTGATACTGGGCGCAACGCGGGAGGAGGGCTACGGTCACCTGGTCGCGTTCGGCCTCGGCGGTATCTACACCGAGATCCTCAAGGACGTGCAGTTCTGTCTCGCGCCGCTGTCACGCGAAGAGGCGGAGAAGATGGTCCGCAGCATCCGCTCATTCCCGATACTCGAGGGAGTCCGTGGCCAGCCGGCCGTGGACATCGAAACAGTTATCGACCAGTTGCTGCGAGTCGCCCTCCTGGTGCACGACTTCCCGCGCATACGCGAGATGGACCTGAACCCTGTGAAAGGACAGGGGGCCGAACTGTACGCGGTCGACGCGCGTATTATTGTGGACTGACTGGCACAGTACCATGTCCACAGGGGTCCCCTCCCTGTGCCACGTCCGCGCTCAACGGCAACAAATCCGGTCGTTGACCGACACCTTCTGGAGTCCACACATGAATCGGCCCCTGCAGACCTGCTCCGGCGATGCCCCCGGCACCAGGAGTGCCTGCACATGCAAGACGGCCTGTCACCACCGCAGAAGCAGTGCCTGACCGCATGCGGCTGATGCAGTTCCCGTCCGCGACAATGGGCAGGTGCATCAGCATCCTGGCCACAGAACGGGCGACCGCCAGAAACCGGGCACGGTGCCGACCGCGCATGCCAGGCTTCCTTGGCAGCGGCCGGGAGAGAAGATAGGCTGTCGCCAGCGGGAAATCACTGCAAGACGATCTGGAGAAAACATGTGTGGCTACACTTCGAAGATGAACCCACCGGGCACGTGCCCCACCTGTGGCACACCCGGCCGGATGTTCAGGAAAAATAGACTAGTCCCTTGCGACGATGCGTTCAGCTAGGCAGCCTTCATGGCCGCCTAGCCCTTTCTTGCGCGATATCGGGGTGACTGTGTCACGGGTTTCTCCGGCTTCTGTCACCTGCCGACTTCCGCCATGCGCCGGGGACGGCGAAGGAAGTAGTAGAGGGCCGCACCGATCACGAGCGTGAAGATGATTACGAGTGTCCACACGACACGTTCATTCCCTTCGCCCTTTTCATTGAGCAGGCAGTCAGCCAGCACCATGACCCAGAAGGCGAAGGCGGCGAGCCCAACCCCTCCAACCGCTACACCCAGAAGCCAGCGCCAGGGTTCGAACTTGCCCACGACTGCCACTATGAGAATCGTCGTAAGGCCAAGGCCTACCGCGAATGCGATTACAGACAGTACCTTCCGCATCAGGTCGACCGGTCGACGGAGTCCCGCTACTCCAAGGACAACAAGCGCAACTCCGGGTGCAAAAAGCAGTATAAGCACCATCATTCCGAAATACGATGGCATCCGTGCCTCCCTCTTTGCGAGTCGGGACAGCGGGACAGGCTGTCCCGTTATCACTCCGCACCGGTTCACACACCGGGGACGGAGCAGTCCAGAGCATATCACGGCATTAACAGCACGGGGCAGCAGCCGAGACCGGCGTCACCAGCATTTCGCCGTGCCCTGTAGTTCCGGGTCATGTTTTGACACTCCTTCGCTGAGCGGCTAACCGTCACGTCTCAGCACGCGTTATCGGCTGAGTTACGCGAAATCAGGGATGTTCTCAGATGTTCTACCCGATCGACATACCGGAACCCACGGAGAAGGTAGCAGCCCTGGTCACACTGAACCCGTCGGAGTCGAGGCGCCTCATCGCAAAGGCGACCGTCGCCCTGCCCGAGGTCAAGGCAGCGATGAAGAAAGGCTGGATAATCATCGCCCGGGGCATCACGGCAGCCTATGTGAGCGAGGAACTCTTCAATATCGAGGTCAATCCGAAGTCGCAGCAGACAATCGGCATCATCTCTCGTGGCATTACCAACACGAACAATGCACCTCCTCCGTGCACAATGCACGTGGTGCACGACGGTAAGGTCGTGGAGAACGCCGACTCCAATGTAGAGATTCTCAACTTCGGCCCGGACGACGTGTTCATCAAGGGCGCGAATGCAGTTGACGCACAGGGAAATGCCGGCATCATGGCCTCGAACATCAAGGGTGGTACATGGGGAACGTTTACACCCATCATCACTGGCCGCAATTCACACCTCATCATCACGGTCGGCCTCGAAAAGCTGGTTCCCTCCGTATGGGATGCCTGCAAGTCACAGCGGCATTTACTACTACAAGTGGAGCCTGGGAATGCCTGCCAAGCTGACGCCCGTGATCCAGGGCAAGGTGGTCACTGAGATCCAGGCGCTTGGGATATTGGCTGGTGTCAATGCACATCACATCTGCTCCGGCGGAGTCGGCGGCTCAGAGGGTGCGGTCACCCTCTCCATCGAGGGCGACGAATCACACGTGAAGAAGGCGCTCGATCTCCTAGTCTCCACCAAGGGAGAACCTCCGACTTCGGTCGTGGACACGTACCGCATCAGCGATCCGGCGGACTACAGGTTCGACGCATACGAGCAGCTGGCCACACAGTGGATCCAGCAATCCGACCATGACCGGATGCAGAGATGACAAAGGCGCCCGTTACACCGGCGCCTTTCAGTTGGCAGCGGCAATCATCCGGGCGGTGTGGTCTTCTTCAACAACGCCGCATACACCTTCTCGTGCTGCGGCACTGCAACGCCGAGCTCCTGCGCCTTGCGGACCGCGTAGCCGACCATCGTCTCAAGCTCTGTCAGCCGCCCGTGCTGGAAATCAAGCTGCATCGATGTCCACGTTTCGTAAGGGAAGCTCTCGGCCCTGGACATCGACTGCTCCACCATATCCGCCGACAGGTCGACCCCAACCCCCCCTGGCAAGCACTGCTATCTCCGCCATCATCTCGCACGCCAGCGTCTTCTTTTCCTCGTTGTCCAACAGCCCGCCCTGCGGCACTTCATACAGCGACGTAAGTGCCGAAAGGGGTTCCACGAAGAGGTAGTTGGACCACACCTCACGGAGAATGTTGCCGCTCAACTCCGCATTGAGGCCTGCTTCCAGGAACACTTTCTCGATGTGGCGGTAGTGTCCCGTCTGTCCGTTTGGATTGCCGAAAAAGAACTTCTGCAACCCCGCAAGCTGCTCCACGACGCCGGCCGACCGAATATGTGTCGAGATGTAGATACATGCGCTCAGCACATCGCCGCGGCCAAGCCCCTGCCTGACAATCTCAGCGTTTCCCACTCCGTTGCCAGGGGGGATCACCACGGTCCGGTGGTCGACCGCCGGTGTCAATTCTTTCGCCGCGGCCAGCAGGTCATAGCCCTTCACACAGAGCAACACGACATCGACACGCCCGAGTTCGCCCGGAGCATCAGTAGCCATAGCGGGCACTGCAGTCGCGTCGCCATCTTTGGCCAGCAGCTTCAGCCCCTGCCTCTTGATTGCGTGAAGATGGGTCGGGTCCTTCTCCAGAAAGACTATTTCGTGCTCGCTTTCGGGAGGAAAATGGCTGGCCAGGCGCCCGCCGAGATACCCGCCGATCCCACCAATACCAGCAACCGCGATTCTCAATATTACGCACACCTCCGCACCGAGGTTCCAGGCGACTATAGCACAGGGACAGGCTGCACGGCTCAGGGAGGGCAAAGGGAAGGCAGCCGCCGGACCACCTCCCCCGGTCAACCATTCACAGGCTAGAGAACGGCCTTCTCTATCCCGTCTATCTTCTCCGGCGTAAGTGGAAGCGTCGCATTCTCGAGCACCGATGTGAGAGCAAGCATGTTCTCGTTGGACACCTGGTTTTCCGTCGACACCTCGAAGCATACGCGCTCACCTGTGCCCGTATCCCTGAGCATCGAGAGCGCCTGCTTCTTCGTCTCCTCAGGACCCAGTGCATACACAGAGCCCGGGAAGCCCGTCCAGATGACCTTGTCAGGCCAGAGCTTGAGCGCCTCACCCAGCGTGAGATCACCCATCGGCGGGACGTGCAACGCCTCGATGACGTCGATATCCGTCTTAGGAATCAGGTCCTTCAATGCAGCCATCCGACCGTCACAGTGAACACCTACAAGCTTGCCCGCTGCATGCATCCTATCGCAGCACTTCTTCCACTCGGGAATGAAGTATTTCTCAAACAGTCGCGGGTTCACCAGTACCGCGTCGATGTTGTCGGCAAGCAGGAAGAAGTCGGCAGGCGAGCCAGCGGCAATCTCCCACAGCGGCTCGTATGCCTTCGCAATCGTCTCAAACGCCTCTTCCACCAGGTCTGGGTAGCGTACATGGTGTATGAAGAACCGCCCGCCTTCGCTACCGACCCAGTCGATCATGAGAAGCTGTATGCCCTGGTGTGGCACCCAGTCCCAGACTATGCCATCATCGCCAAGCCAGTCCTTGGCCTGTTCAAGCGGGAAATAGTCGGCCTTGAATTCGAGGTTCTCATACATATACTTGAGCACCTTGTAGTCATCCGGACCCTTGATAGCGCGCTCGGTCTGCCACGGCGTGACGTCACGCCAGCTCCGGTTTGCATGCCACTGCCCGACGCCCGGTTCACGCTTCTCGACATGTGAAATGGTGCCGACAGGCGTCTTGAATGTGCGGCGCAACTCAACGGCTCCGGTGGAATACGTCTCGTACTTCTCCGTCACTTCCACACCGTGCCATGTCATTGTGTAACTGGGACGTGCCCAACTGAGCCCCATGCCGCGGTTCCGACATTCGCGTTCCGCCCACCCTTGCTGGCTGTGCCGCCAGTTGTGGAAGAACGGTAGACGGTCGGCCTGTTGTTTCCGGCTTGCCGCGAGGATGCGTTCACGTCTGGTCATCTCCGCCATCCTACTTACCCCCTTCGGCATTCGCTATCCATTCTGTACACTTGTGAACACCTTCGATCGCGTTCAGCGCACAGTGGTCGGCCCCGATGCTCTCCGCAAACTGCGGTGTAACGGGGGTGCCGCCAACAATCACCTTGACCCTGTCACGGAGCCCCGCCGCCTCAAGGGCCCTGATGACATCGCCCATCCTCGGCATCGTGGTGCTGAGCAGGGCCGACAGACCAATAACATCGGGCTCGAAGTTCTTCGCCTCTTCGACAATGCGCTCCGCCGGGACGTCCATGCCGAGGTCCCTCACATCAAAGCCCTGGACACCCAGCAGGGTGGCGACTATGTTCTTGCCGATATCGTGGTAGTCGCCCTCGACTGTCGCTACGATTGCTCTCGCCTTGCTCTCTTCAGCCGCGTTTGCAGTCAGATAGGGCTCCATGACGGCAATGCCGTCCTTCATCACCTCACCGGCCACAACCAGCTCGGAGAGGAAATATTCGCCCTCCTCGAATTTCTGGCCGACCTCGACCATCCCGGGCACCATTCCCTCGGTGATGGCTACCTGGGGGTCGACTCCGTCATCCATGGCTGCCTGGGCAACCTTGCTGATGTTCTCAAGGTCCATACTCGTTATCGCATCCTTGAGCGCCTGCAGGTGCTCTTCTCTAGTCATAGGCAGTGGTACCTCCTTGCGCAGCGCCGACCATCGTACAAACTGCTCGCGCAGGTGTCAACGTACAGCGCCGACCACCATCAACCCCCGGACCCTGTTTCCTCAACGACCACAAGGCTTCCACCCGCCTGGCCCAGACACTGTGACCACCTGCCCCGTCAACACGTTCCACAACTTCGTGTTCATGCCGGACCCTGGCATCTGAGGAGACGCTGCAATCTGCACAGAGGAGCTGCCATGGCCCATCACCGCTGCAATGTCGCCCCCTGTGCCAACAAGGTCCACGCCGATAGTCCCTCCGGCATGGCCGGGCTGCACCACGGTTGCGGTGTACCACCGCGTTGATGACGCCTCAACCAGTGTGCCAGCCGTACGGGGGTCCGGAGGATGGCAGACTGCCACCCTGGTCCTGCTCCAGTGATGCGTGGTTCGCCCGAGTTGACAATCGGGACGGGATAGCCGTAGAGTGCTAAATTGCCGTCCAGTCGAATGTGTTGGGCGCACAGTTAGCCGCCGGCAAGTGGACGAAGATTGTTGCGCCGGACCCATGCAGTGGTACAGATGGCTCACAACACCGGCGAAAGAGGAAGAGGTTAACTATCGACTCGCCGAGAATGGACAACACGGCCGGGACATGGCACAGCCCTCGCACGAGGGCTGGCGGCATCGTTACCGCTGCGGTCAGCCTTTCTGCCCTGTACCTGCTGAGCCGCTACAACTACCTGCTGTTTCACTGTTCAGTGGAGTTCTTTTGCGTCTTCGCCGCGGTGACCATCTTCGTCATTGCGTGGCATACGCGGATCTGGACACCGAACCACTACCTGCTGTTCCTGGGGATAGCCTACCTGTTCGTTGGTATCATCGACGGTACCCACACACTGGCGTATAAAGGGATGGGGGTCTTCCCCACCAGCGGTGCAAACGAGGCAACGCAACTCTGGATTCTCGCCCGTTACACTGAGGCATTCTCACTGCTGGCCGCACCGTTGTTCATCACCCGCCGCATGCGCGTCGCCCCGCTCATCAGTCTGTACGCGGCCGTGTCAGGATTTGGACTGCTCGCGATATGGCGGCTGGGCATCTTTCCCGATTGTTTCATAGAGGGCCAGGGGCTGACTCCATTCAAGATTGCCAGCGAGTATGTCATTGCCGCGGTGCTTGCAGGCGCCATCGCGCACCTGCTGAAACACAGGGCTCGGCTGGCGCCACGTGTTGTGACGCTGCTGGTAGCAGCGATGGCGCTGACAATCGCAGCGGAGATGGCTTTCACGCTCTACACGGACGTTTACGGCGTCTCGAACATGGTCGGCCACCTGCTGAAGGCGGTTTCGTTCTATCTCGTCTACCGGGCCGTTGTGCTGACAAGCCTTGTGACTCCGTACAGTCTCGTGTTCCGTGACCTGAAGGAGGCACGAGCCAGGGTCGAACGCGAGCGGGACATGGCGCAGCAGTATCTGGACATCGCGGGAATGATACTGGTGGTCCTCGACACCGCGGGCAGGGTGAGTCTCATCAACAAGAAGGGCGCCGACATACTGGGCTACCCGGCGGAGGAGATTGTCGGGCGGGACTGGTTTGCAGACTTCATCCCAGAGTCGCAGCGCGAAGCCGTGAGCAGCGTCTTCCAGCAACTGGTGGCCGGGCAGGTCCAACCAGTAGAGTACGTTCAGAACGCGGTGCTCACGCGTGGTGGAGAGGAGCGCACCATCGCGTGGCACAACGCCGTTGTGCGCGATCAGGCTGGCGCTGTCACCGGCGTCCTCAGCTCGGGAGAGGACATGACCGAGCGGCTCCACACGGAGAAAGCCCTCCGTGAAAGCGAGGAGAAGTACCGCTCTCTCTTTGAGCGATCCGTCGATGCCATCTGCCTGGCCAGTGTCGACGGCACCGTGCTTGAAGCAAACCCCGCCTGGCTCAAGCTGTTCGGATGTGAACCCTCGGACATCGGGCATTTCAACGTGACGGAGCTATACCAGGACCCGGCCCAGCGTGATGAGCTTCTACACAAGCTGGCGCAGAACGACGTGGTCTTCAACGAGGAAGTGGCTTTCAGGAAAAAGGACGGCACGCCGCTACAATGCGCGATCTCCTCCGCTGCGGTCCGGGATGAGAACGGTAACCTCGTGGCCGTCCACACCGTCGAGCACGATGTGACACAGGCCAGGCGGGCCGAGCAGGAACTTCGCGAATCGGAGCAGCGCTTCCGTATCCTGGTCGAGAGCACAGGCACGGCGGTACTACTCACCAGGCTAGACGGAACCATCGTTGACTGCAACGATGCCGCGGCGGAGATGCTGGGGTACTCCCGCAAGGAACTCCTCCAGGCATCGATGGCCACGCTGTGCAGCGTTGAGAGATGCACAGCCATGCTGGGCAGGGTGAGCCGGGACGG
>CAZODZ010000059.1:0-9774 GCA_964578745.1 uncultured Dehalococcoidales bacterium
TCGTACTCGCAGGCATCGCAGAGGCGGTCCCACTCGAGGACGAACTTGTCGTTGATGCACTCGCAGTCGTCGGCGGGGACGACCGAGCCGTCCGGCACGCCGAGAAGTTCTGGGGCGGCTGTTGCGTAGCAGTCGGTGTACTCCCACAGCCTGCCCCAGTCGCCGTCGCACAACTTGGTGAAGCAGTCACACCAGCCGTTATGGTATTGCCGTCGGTCAACAGCGTAGAGTGTCACATTTGTTTCTGCCACATGGCAACCGCAGATATCGAGACCATCTGGCTCGGTATTGAACTCAATGGAGGGAGGAAGACCTGTGAACAAATAGTCCCACGAGAGTTCATCGCAGCAGAAGTCGGCTGCCGGGTTCAGGCAGCGCGCGATTCCGCTGCCCGGGCATTCTCCGGCGCAGTCTTGCGTGTATGTCACGTACAGGACGCCACCGGTCGATGCGTCTGTAAAGGGATTTCCATTGGAGGCTGAGACTGCGATATCCCAAAAATCCATCTCACAGTCGCATGTCTCCATGTCGACGAATTCTGCGTCGTTGATGGTTGTACGATAGACACCACTGTCATCACCGTCTGCGGCTACCGCTGCGTACACGTAGCCGTTCTCATCGAAATACGAGTCGAAAGCAAGCCGGACCCTGCCATCTCCTATGTCATCCAGAATCGCATAGGAATCCCCGGCATCGTCAGAATATGACACGTCACCGTTGTCGCCGCCGACAAGTACCCACTCGCCGCGCGACTCGATGCTGAGTGCGCTCTCCCCGGGATCATCGGCGACTTTGGAGTCAATGGCTTCTGACCAGCGGCGTGCATAGTTCTCCGACTTCGCGACGGCGCCGCTCGAATCGAGGGCGTATACGGTTGAGCTCTGAGGTGACGACAGATCAGTGATGTCGTCAAGGCCGGTGTGGCGGCGCTGCCACTCGCACAGGCCGCCTTCCGAGGCGAAATAGATGGTACCTGTCCCAAGGTCGGCCATGTAGACAGTCACGATGTTGTCAGTCTCTTCCGGTGGCAAAGCGAGAGCGGCCCACTCGATGCCGTCATAATCGCCCTCGAGCAACCCGGACCACACGCGTGTGTAATCGGAGCCGCCGTCATCGCTTCTCCACACGCTGTCACACGAACAGCATTCGCCACTATCGAGCGTGTTTACGGTCGAAACGAGTATCTGTCCGCACCATTCGTTGACGACAGTATCAGCTATGAAGTCGATATCTGTGTCCACAAGTCCTGTCTGGTTCCAGCAGTCACCTCTGTCGTATGAACGAGAGAATGCGCTTTCGTCGCTGCGGAAGCATTCCAGGTCTGAATCGGAGCGGAAGCTGCAGCCCTGCGTACTGGCATAACCGTAGGAACCGTCACCGCTGAATGCCACGCGTCCGTTGAACTGTCCAGACGGGCTCTTTCGTGCGCTTTCCCAGCCGTCGGGGCAGCAAGGATTACGGCCGATAGGTGTGTCTGTATAGAGGACGGTCACGCCGTTGCAGCAGGGAAGGCTGGGCCTGCCTTCAAGGTACCAGTCCCTCGCATCGGCAGCCGTCCAATCTTCCGGGAAGGCGAGTCCCACCATTGCATCACCCATCAGTGTGATGGAGCCGTAGTACGCGACACTGGACACGAACGGATTGTCGTTCTGGCTTAGCAGCTCGAATGCTGGTGCGAGGTCTTGCATCAGGAAAAGGTATCCGCCCTCCTGCGCAGGGAGGCCGACGGCGGCGGGCACGACGCTCGCGTTGATGCTTACAAGAGCGACGCGGTCGGTGCTGTCTTCTCCAGTGAAGTCGCGGGGCAATGCTATGTCTGTCGCCATGCGCAGGAATGGCGACTCGAAAAACTCGGTCCACGTACCTGTATGCATGTAGGTAGAGGCAAAGAACAATAACCCCGGCCTGGCAAAGAAGCCTGGATATCCTTCAAAACCGGCTGCGCTGTTCCAGGCACTTGTGCTGTTCCAGTTTCCGGCGAAGTAGTAATACGCGGGATAGTAACCGGCACCATACCCGAGAGGGTCGGGCGATACAGTCGACGTCGCCAGGTCCGGACTAAAGCCGAGACCGAGCGCCATGCCGACGATTGTCTCATCGTAATCGTAATTGGGAGAGAACTCGAGGGACGTCACTGCGAACACGTCGTCCTCGCTGTTCCATGCAAACGGGTCAAGCCAGCCGTCATACTCACTCGTGTCTTTCCAGTAGCCTTGCCAGTAGCTGCCGGCGTCGAGCCGCCACACTTTGCCGCCCTCAGCCATGTCCTTTGTTCCGGCGGCGATGCTGCGGCGGCCGCCCTGTTCCGGCGACACAGCGAGGCACAACACCTCGCCGGGAATGTTTCCACAACCAACAAGGGTGAACTCATGTCCGCCGTCAATTGACCCGGCCACCATCGTCTCCATGTCGTCGTCATAGCCGGCAACTATGACGAAGTCCGCGTCGTCTATCGGTGCGGCCACTGCGGAGAAGAACACGAACTGTTCCCCCGACGGGATACCGTCGGCGCTCTGCACATCTGCTGTGCAGTCCTCCCACGTCATACCGGCATCAGATGATTTCCAAAGCCGTGGGACGATTTGCTCGTTGAGGACGTTTTCACCGTCCGCCCAGAACTGGTAGTCATCACTGTCCAGGCATTCGTCGTACCACAGCCCGATGGCGTAGATTGTCTCGCCGCTACAGCCGGCAACCGCGAAGTCGATGATGTCTGAGCCAGGCACGAGAAGCAGGTCCTTTTCATCAGGTGTCGACGATGCACTCCAGCTGGAGACGTCGGCGGATGCAGGTGCTGCTATTGCCATCAAGGCGATGACAACGGCTATCGCAGCGCTCAGGCTTGCGCGGCGTGCGCACGCAAAGATGACTGCACTCATGATAAGCGTCTTCAGACTCGTGTGAGACGCATCGTACTATGCTGTGGCGTGGTGTCGCTTGTCAATAGGGCCGGCAGACGTGCTGCACGGGACGCGTCGTTGTCAAGGGATGCCGAGTTCCAGCGCGGTTCGAATCATCGGAACATCTTCAGCCGGTATGTCCAGCTTCTCTGCGCCAAACTCTTTGAGTACGCGCACAGCCTCAATATCGATAATGGTGCGTCCTGTTGATGCGAACAATACATCGGGCGTGCGTACCTCGCCCTGGTCAGGTCCACCCGAGACGAAGCACTTCCGGCCGTCGAGAATCACAAGGTCCGGCGCAAAGTACAGGTTCATCTCGGCGATCATCTCCTCGAGCGATGTCCGATGCATCTGTTTGCGATCCTTGACCGGCAGAAAACCCATGCCGAGCTTGAGCGCCATGGTGATCCTCGCCCATGCGTGAGTGCGCATAGTCGGTAGGTAGATAATGCGGTCGAACTGGTCGAGTTTCTCGGTTATATGGACCTGGGTCAGTCTGCGCGCGCGGGGATCGGACCTGCTCTTCCATTCGTGCTCGTCGAAATCCAGCAGCGGGACGCCCATCTCGCGTGCAAGGGCAGTCAAGCCCATGCCGGTGAACGCGTCCCTGGTTGGCTTGTGGATGAAACCCGATGAATCACCTATCGCAAGCCTGTCCGTCTGCGTGCGCACGAGACTCACCACTGTGCGGATGACGTCGAGACTGGTAGTGGCGGGGAACGCGAACGGGCTGTTGCAGGCGGGCTTGATCAGAACGCTCTCCGAAGGCAGTACGAATTTCCGTATGCCACCAAGGCGCTCTACTAGGTTTCGGATGTCGGAAACGATGTCGCCGGTGCTGAACAGTTTCTCGACCGTTGGTTGCATTGTTGCCTCCGCTGCGAACGTGTGGCCACGGGTGTCAAGGACGTGAGCGTAACCTGCCTCCATCGAGCTGTCCAACGTTGACAGTGCGTCACTCGTGGCCGTACAGTGAACGGGGCCACCATGTTTGCTGTTGTTGTTGTCATCGTTCTACTTCTTGCTCTTTTTGCCCTCACCGTCTACTGGGCATTCTCACAGCTTCGAGTCATTTCAGGAAGGGGCGCGCCTGCTCGCTTGTCCATGACACGCGTGCTGGCCGCCGGCGTCTCTTTTTTCGTTGTACTTGTAGTCATCGCCGCATCGGTCTCCGGCCTCGTCCATTCGGACGTACAGGGCGTCGATCGGCTGATAATCGGGTTGTCTTGGGGACCGGTTCAGGCGGCCCTGTTTCTTTGTGTGGCTCTCTCGGTTGTGCCTCTTGCCATGACCATGGCTGCAATTATCAGACACGACTGGACGACAGGCGCCCGTGTGCAGACAGCTGTGTACGTCGCGATGCTCCTTGCAGTCATTGGACTTCTTATCGCACTGTCTTTCAGCCAGTGACATCGCGCTCCGATGCTTGACGAGTCAAGGCCCCTCGCACACCTCGCTCATGTCCTCTTTCTGTGCTTCCGCTGCGGTTTCGGGACTTGCTGTGAGGCCTCGGATTCTTCCTCCCGGGTCATGAGGCTCTCCAGATGTTCAAGGAGGTTTGCGGAAACCTCTCCGTTACTGGAATGCCACTCTGCTGCAGCTCTCAGCGTGTCGCATATACGGCGTATATCCCGTTGAAACCTGGTGGGGTTCTCAATCTCATAGACATTAGGGAGTGAATCGCCATCGTAAAGCCGCAGCAGGTCACGCGCGTCCTTGCGTGCGCGTCGCTCATCGGTGTATCTCTCGATGAGGTCGGGAATCTCGTCGAAGAGGTCGATGTTCTTCAGTGGTTGGAGTAGTGGGGATACCAGGAAGGCGGCGTACAGGGTGAGCGCGATCACAGGGAGTACCAGTGCATCGCGCAGGTAGTTCTGTGTGGGGTAGAGGACAGGAATCAGCATGAGGGCTATCGGTATGAGCCAGACCAGAAGTACGGTTGCGTACCGTGCCACGGCTGTTCGGTCGTCCTTCATTGTCACCTCCGGCGAAGATGGTGGTGCCCTCAGGCGGGCATGTGGGTCACAGTATCCATTATCGTCATCGCACGTTCAAGTGATAGCTTTCGGTCTCGGTGAAATGAATGAAACAGGAGACGTCCATTCGGGCGCCTCCTGTCGATCGCTCGCTTGGAGTGGGTACCTCAGTCGATATCGTAGATGACTTGGACAGTGGTGACGATGGTTGTCTCCCCGGCGCTGATGGGCGGAGCGCCGCTGGCTGCCTCTGCCGCCTCTACCATGTACCCCCTCTGGGGATACACTACCGGCACCTGGCTTCCTTCAGTGATGAAAGTCGGTTCGCCGAGGTTTACACCTGCAAGCTCAGCCAGTTGCTCGGCCTTCTCCTGTGCATCCGCCATCGCGCTTGCTCTGGCCTCTGCAAGGTATTCGGCCGGGTTCTCCACCTCCAGCTGGATGCCGGAAACCCGTATGAAATCGCCCCCCGCTTGTACGGCCGCGTCGATGACCTCCCCTGCTCTGGCGACGTCCCGTACTTTCACCTCGATGTTGTTGGACACCTGGTAACCCGTTACGACCTCCTCCTGGTTGTCTGGGTCCCAGCGCGTCTGCTGCCAGATGTGGTAACCGGTGGTTCTGATGTCTCTGTCCGCTATGCCATTAGCCTCGAGCGCGGCCATGACATCCTGCATAGCTTGGCTTGCCATGTCCTGCGCTTCGGCAACGCTCTGGGCCTGGGCCTGCACGCCAAGGTTTATCACGGCCAGGTCAGGTGTGGCCTGTACCTCCCCCCGACCGCTTACCCAGATTCCTGTCTGCTGGGTGCCGGGGAAATTGATCTGTGGCGTCGTCGGCGTGATACTCTCACACCCGGCGGCAGCTAGGACTGCAACAAGCAGGACAGCTGCAACACCTGCCTTGGCCATACTCTTCCGCGTCTCCATCATCATGCCTCCTGACCGTTTACGGGTCGGTCTCCCGTGATTTGTCGTCCTCAGCCCGACTAATCACACTTACGCACGGGACGGCCGACTGTCACACTCACGCCGGGACTATTTCAATGACGGCGACTTCCAGCATGTCGAGCGAAGCTGCCTCGTTCTTGTCGGATTCCACTGTCGCAAGGCTCTCGGTGACATCGACCGCGTAACGTCCCGGAGGCACCTGAGAGCCTGTCCGGTCCAGCTGATCCCAGGTGACGTCATAGCGGTTGGATTCCATGGACGACAGCAGCAGACTTGAAGTGCCGGCGTCGAAGGTAGTAACGACGGCGCCAGTCTCAAGTGCTCGGATCGTGACTCTGGGAGGAAACGGTGCAATCGTTATTTCTTCACGCCCGGTGTTCTCGAAGAAGAGCGACACTGTCACCCTGTTGCCCTGGACTGCTGTCGAGACTGCTTCGGCCCGCACCGTCACGGGCACTGCCAGCGGTGCCATGGCAAGTCCCTTTTCGGCTTCGTCCGTTGCCTCCGTTGCCCGAATCATGTCAGGAGTCGCGGGCTCTTCCTCAGGAGCGGCTTCAGGCTCTTCCAGTGTACCTTCTTCCTGCATCAATGCCTGGCCGGCTTCGCCTACAGTCGGCATCATCGGCGGGAGCAGACCTGCTCTCCATAACAGCCCGACAGCTCCAAACACGATGAAAGTGGACACGACTGCAAGCCGCACTGCGCGACCACCGAAGAGTCGCTCGAACAGCGATGGCCTCGCCTCGGCTGGCAGCGCCGCATCCTGCTCAGCCATCTTGAGCAGCAGGTCTTGTTTCAGCTTTGATGTGAATGCGGCTTCCGGCGGTGTCTTCAGGGCGATGAGGCGCCCTGCGAACTCGAGCATGGCCGCGTAGTCGGCGTCCTGCGCGGTTGTCTTCTGTCCATGCGCGAGGCGTTCGACGTCTTCGCTGAACTGTCTTTCGACGCTATCCCTGGGTGCCATGCTCCCATTCTTCGAAGGTGTCTCTCAGCCTTCTGACAGCCCTGTACAGCCTGGTGCCAACATTCGACTCCGATATATTCAACACTCGTGCAATCTCCCGGTTGTTCATATCTGCCCCGAACTTCAGAGAGATTATGTCCTGGTCAATGCGTGGTAATCCTGCGAGGCACAGGCGCAGCTGTCGCACTTCTTCCAGGCTTTCCACCTGTTCCTCCACATCGGGTTCGCCTGAGAGCTCGTCGGGAGCATCTTCCTCCCTTACAACCTCGATCTTGCCGGCTTTCCTGAAATGGTCGGTCACCGTATTCCGGGCGATTGCCGCAAGCCAGGTTCTCGGTCCGGCCTTCTCAGGCCTGTAACTGTCGAAGCTGCGCAGAGCCTTCTCAAACACATCTGCGGTCAGGTCCTCGGCGAGGCTTGTGTTTCCCACGCGGTAGTGAATGTACCTGTAGATGTCTGGCATGTGGTTGTCATACATCCGGGCGAACGCCTCTCTGCGCCCGCCGGGAGGGCCACCCTGCTGGTCCCAACCGGCGACCATCGCCTGTGACTTCGTCCACATAATATATCTACGGAGGAATCGCCCGAATGTCACACTCCACCTTCTCGAATCGGCCCGGTTGTGCTTCAGTCGGCCGTCATGACTGTACGCGACCGCTATGTTGGCCTGTCGGCTGTATGACGTTCCGGTGCTGCGTCTGCGTGCTGTCCCTCTAGTCCTTCGTTCTGCCCGGAAGTCTGCTCGATGGTGCTGAATACGGAGCTGGAATAAATTCGACGGAGGGTCTCCTCAGGCCGGACTGCGGGTAGAGGTCCATGAGCACGAAGACCTCTTTGGGCATCTCATGGGTAATGGGCAGGCCCAGCTCCTTCGCCTGCTCGGCACTTATCGGGTAGTCATGCGTCCACCGGCCGTCGCTCAGCGCGAGTGCCAGGCGCTTGGCATCTTCTTCCTTCATGCGGTCTTTAACGAGGCAGAAGACCGTTTCATATACCTGGGCTATCGCTTTGCGTGCGACGTCTCCGAGGATGAGGGTTTGGTCATCCCTGTTCGGATTCGGGTGTTCTAGTGCTGCCAGTATCGAAGCTGCGGGGTAGAAACCGCCGTTTTGCGTGCCCATCTGCGGGTCTACCGGCCCGAGCACGGCATCCGGGTCCATCACAATCTCGTCGGCGGCCAGCGCCACGAGAGTACCACCTGACATAGCGTAGTGGGGGATGAATATGGTGACCTTCCCGGGATGCCGCTTTAGAGCACACGCTATCTGTTCAGAGGCGAGAACGAGCCCCCCGGGCGTATGGAGAACGATGTCGATGGGGATCTCGTCGGGCGTTAACCGTATGGCGCGCAGTATCTGTTCGGAGTCTTCGATATCGATGAAGCGTCGAAACGGGATGCCGAGGAAGCTCATCGCTTCCTCACGATGAATCATCGTGATTACCCGTGACCTGCGTTGCCTCTCCAGGTTCCTGATGGCCTGAAGTCTTCGCACTTGCAGCATGCGGCGCTGGAACACGGGGATGAACATCATGAGGATGATGAACAACCAGATGAGACTGGCGATATTCACGCTGCTTTCCATTCTGCCTCCCGGTCTCGGTCTTGCGGCGATTCTACCACACGATTTGAGAACGGAGTCTGCATGTCTACTCCTGACCTGCATGCAGTTTGACTGCCGCCACCTACGCTGGTACCCTGCGAGACCATCTCTATGCAGAACAGCGGTTCGCTTGCCGCCTTGGTTATCACTGTCGCAGCCATATCCTTGACGGGAGTGATGGCACCGGGCCCTGTTACTGCTGTCACAATCACGAAAGGGACCACCCGCAAGGAGGCTGGAGCACTTATCGCACTGGGCCATGGCATGATCGAAATGCCGATGATAGTGCTCATCGGGCTCGGGTTTGGGACGATTATGTCCGTGCCCTGCGTCAGGACAGGCGTCGGTCTGCTCGGCGGAAGCGTCCTCATCTGGATGGGTGTCTCAATGTTCCGCACGCCGACAGGTTCATTCGGGGAGCGACGTGAAGTGGCCTCCGGGTGTGTTCTGACTGGCCTTACTACAACCGCTGCGAATCCATACTGGTTTGTGTGGTGGGCTACGGTTGGTGCCACGCTTGTCGCGAGTGCGAGCACCTGGGGGTTGGTCGGGCTTGCCGTGTTTGCGTTGGCGCACTGGCTCTGTGACGTCGGCTGGTTGTCGTTCCTGTCCTGGGTCGTGTTCACGTCCAGGCGGTTCTGGACCCCCCGCTTGCATCGTGCAATTCTTGCTGTATGTGGTGTGGTTCTGGCTGGGTTCGGGGTCTATTTCCTCGTCGGTGCCATGGAGGCAATGCTCTGACGCGATGGCTGCCGCTGCAGGCAGGAGAGTTTGAGGCGCCGGCCCACGCTTCTTGACAGGAATTTCGCATTTGCGTGGTAACGTTACCTTTGGTGTGAGGTTTCGTACACACGTGGTTTCCTAACCGTGGAATCGGAAGAAGGAAGAAGAGCCATGAGAAGACGGCGTTCGCGGATATTGGCACAGGCGTTGCTTGTCACGGCACTGGTGCTTGTCATGGGGTGTGCACCCGTAGCGGGACAGCAGGAGGCGGCCTCTCCGCCGCAGGAACCACAACAACCGGACAGTGTGATACAGGTTGCTCACGATTCAACTTCGGAGCTGGGCAGCATCGCTGAAGTTGTGGCACGAGTGAAGCCGTCGGTTGTCGCGATCAACACGGAGATCGTGAGGCTAGATATTTTCAACCGGGCCCAGATGCAGCAGGCCGCGGGCTCCGGGTGGATTCTGAGTGCAGATGGGCTTATCGTGACTAACAATCACGTTGTTGCTGATGCAGACACGGTTACAGTGACTCTTGACGATGGGCGGATTTTCGAGGCTACGGAGATATATACCGATGAGCTGACAGATCTCGCGGTTGTCAGGATCCCTGCAAAGGGATTGTACGTACTGGGAATTAATTCCTATTTATCCTTG
>CAZODZ010000060.1:0-9765 GCA_964578745.1 uncultured Dehalococcoidales bacterium
GCCGACACCGGTAAAGTGGAGTCCGGTTCACACAGTGTGTCATTGTATACTCCGTGCCACACCATCACTGATTCAGGAGGAAGTATGGAACACAGGGAACCCCTGGCCAGCAGGGAAGAACTGGAGAGGCGAATAATGACAGCGGAGGGTGCGCCGGCCATCGACCTGGGCAGCCACGGTACGGCCCACGTAGTCGTCGGCCAGAAGACCATGCTGAGCTTCGTCGACATGCCGGCCAACAGCTACGCAGATCCGCACCGGCACCCCAACATTGAGCAGACAACCATCGTGCTGGAGGGCAGTGCGGATTTCGTGGTCGAAGGCAAGGTGTTCCCCGTGCGCAAGGGCGACATCCTCGTGTTCGCGCCCAACGAAGAGCACGGGGCATACGTAGGACCGGATGGCGCAAAGGTGCTGGACGTGTTCTCGCCGCCCAGGGAGGACCTGCTGGAGAAGCTGAACAAGTCCGCGGGTTGACACGCATCACCGCTCACCGGCTCTTGCCTGCAGCGGCCCCGTGCTCCCCGGCGGGGAAACGGTCTGCCTCGAGCACAGCCTGTACGTGAGTACCAGCTGCTCCGTCCAGCCGTCCACTTAGCCGTACCGTGCGCGGTCGAGGACCTTCATGTCGTGGCCTGGCAGTATGTGGTCAGCCAGCCGCTCCATGCGCCTGAGCGTCTCGTAGTACAGGCCGAGGTCCTTGAAGATCATCCCGGGGATAGGACGTCCGAACTTGTTGCCCTCAAGGTTCTCGTAAAGCGGGACATTATCGCCGGCGATGTAGTACAACCCTTCAGTTGTACTTACCAGCGGGCACTGCATCCCCGGTGCGTGCCCCGGTGCAAAGATGAGCGTAAAGCCGTCAGCAAGCTCGTAGTCGCCATCGAGCACCTCGAACTTCGTCCTGCTGTATGCGGGCGTCATACCGGTCGTCGGCGCTTCATACAGGTTCGCGTGGACCGGATACGGTGCCGCCGCATACTGCAGCTCGCTCCTCTGCACAAGAAAGCGCGCGCTGGTGAACAGCTCATGGTTGTAGCAATGGTCCCAGTGCAGATGAGTGGTAATTACGACATCGATCTCCGAAGGATCGACGCCAATGGCAGCCAGCGCCCTCGCCGGCTCCTCCTCCGGCCTGCGGGCAAGTGGTTTGTGGTACTTCGTGCCCCAGTCGGGGTCAGCGCAGCCAGTATCCACCATGATGCGCATGCCACCACCCTCGATGTAGTACATCAACACGGGGCACTGGATCTCAACCCCCCAACCCTGCCCCAGCACAAACTGCGGCTTGTCAATAGTCAACGTACCAACGGTCACTGGCGTTATGGTGTACCGCGTGCCAGCCATGGTTTCTCCCCTCCTAGCAGCTCAACTTTGCGCGATTCTAGCATCACGTTACAGGACCAGCACAGGGCCGGCGCATCACCTGCTGAAAGTGACGCGATTCAGGAAACAGCCCTGCGTACTGGCCGAGCCTTCGGGGGAAGACCGACAACATTGCTGTCCTGTCGAGTCTCCGTCCGCCGCTGTCGGTCCATACGGACATGCGCCAGGTCGCTGCAGAGGTCTTTTAGCCGTGCGCGGGTGCCCCAGAGCAACCGGATTATCCATGCGCCGCCAGTTGAGGAACCATGCTGATTTCGAACAGCCAGGGCCAGAGCTTGCCAGTCACGAACAGCCGTCCATTCAACGCATCATACGCGATGCCGTTCAGGACATCTGTCGGGCCGGTAACCGGCCGTGAGTCAAGCAGGCCGGTGAGATCGAGCCAGGTCACAACCTGCCCGTCAGCAGGATTGATCAGCGCAATCCTATCGGTCTTCCAGACGTTGGCATAGACAAGGCCATCGATAAACTCGAGTTCGTTGAGTTGAGCCACAGCTGAGCCACCGTCGTTCACTTCAACAGACCCTGCCACACTGAACGTCTCCGGCTCGAGGAAATAGAGCGTAGATGTGCCGTCGCTCATGATGAGCCGGCTTCCATCGTACGTGATCCCCCACCCTTCCGTGTCGTACGAGAACTCGCGCACGAGATTGAAGTCCCGGTCGTAGACGAAGCCCACACGTGATCGCCACGTAAGCTGGACTACGGTGTCACCACACAGCGTGATGCCTTCACCGAAACAGTTGCCCGGCATCGAGATGTAGTCCAGCACAACGCCAGTCTCAAGCTGCACCTTGCGCAGCGTAGACCTGCCTCGCAGGCCAGTCCCTTCGTAAAGAAGGCCGTCCTCACAGGCGAGCCCCTGAGTGAACGCAGTCCGGTCATGAGGGTAAGCGTGGACAATTTCGTACGTATAGTGGCGGGCTCCGACGGTCATGCCCCCATGCGACGTGGTGCCCCCGGTGCAGCCTGCAGCGGCAACAGCCAGGAGGAATGCCAGCAGCAGCGGTGTACGTGAGCCCATACAAAGCTTCAGATGAGCAGAAGAGGCACTGTCAGCGGCGGGCCCTTTCCAAAACGGGCACGCTGGCTCACGAATCGCTTGTACGCCATGAACCCCACCACAGCACCATAGAACAGGGCGGCGAGGGTGAGCAAGCCCTTTGTGCCCATGTTGAGTACCACCGGACAACGTGTCGTCCTCATGGTGGTATGGTAGCACCGATACACACGCGAAGTCCCGCCCGTCGCCGGAGTCACGCTGCACGTTACGGGCCAGTACGGCGCCATGTACCTGACCTCCAAAGACCAGCAGAGACGGGGGCTCACGCCCCAGCCGGGGACAGCTCCTAGGAGTCGAAGCGGGCGATTGGCTCGTAGAATGCGCGGGCCGTCCAGACGACGTTCCTGCCCCCCATCACCTCGGCGGTATTCGCGCGGGCGGCTGCAAGTACATCGCTCCTGAGCCAGTTCTCAAACGTCTCGCGGTCATCAAATTCGCACAGCGTCGTGTACTTCGCGGCGTTTGTCTCGATGGCGTCCGTAACCCTGTACCGGGTGGCTCCCTTCATCATGCCACACTTCATGACAAGTGGCATGTGCACCTCGTTATACCAGCTGTTGAACTCCTCCTCGAGTTCCGGCGCACACTCGATCATCACCTGGTAGATAAAGCCGGGTTTCGTCATGATACCTCCACGGGGTCACTCGCAGCCTGAACAGCGGCTGGGATGACGATTGGCAGACTATACCACTGCGCGCTGCGAGCCTGTCATTCCGCGCCCGGCACCACGCCGGTGACCTGGCCGTGCAGACATGGGGAGCTTCTCAAAGTTGTACGGCGTGCACGACATGTCTGAAGAGGGGGAAGGCCGCAGTCCCCCACGACCGAGCGCCGCAGCAGGCAAAGGCTGCTCACGGCATTTGCACGGCCAGACTCCAGGGTGAGATGATTGGCACTGCCGTGGGCCGTGGCTCGCAGCGGGCAGTGACGTTCCGAGCGATGTCCGCGAACTACCCGGCAGACATGAAGAGGAGGGAAGAAGGATTGAGCAAGTCGTTGAAAGGCACAATGACGGAGAAAAACCTGCTCGCCGCGTTCGCGGGAGAGTCGCAGGCACGCAATCGCTACAGCTTCTTCGCAGGTGTCGCACGCAGGGAGGGCTACGAACAGATAGCCGAAGTGTTCGAAGAGACCGCAGCAAACGAAAGAGAGCACGCAAAAGTGTTCTTCAAGTACCTTGAGGGCGGAGACGTGGAAATCACTACAGCATACCCTGCGGGTGTCATCGCCGACACGAAGTCGAACCTGGAAGCCGCTGCTGCCGGTGAGAAACTCGAGTGGAGTGTCATCTACGCCAATTTCGAAAAGGTGGCCCGTGAAGAGGGCTTCGACGAGATAGCCGAGTCGTTCAAGAGGATCGCCACCGTGGAAAGCTTTCATGAGAGCCGATACAACAGACTTGCAGCCAACATCGCTGTGGGCGAGGTATTCAGGAAACCATCCAGCGTGAAGTGGCACTGCCGCAATTGCGGCTACATTCACGAGGGCCCGGAAGCACCATTGGAATGCCCTGCGTGCAGGCACCCACAGGCATACCACGAACTGCTGGCGGAGAATTACTAGGAGTCGCGACTCGAACTACGGCTTCATCACAGGCAGGACAACAGAACTGAGGAAGGGGAAGAAATAGTAAGGTTCGCCGACACGAGTCTGTTGCGTCGTGCCTCACCCCCGCGAACAGCAGCCCGTAGCAGCGCCGCCGCGCAAGGTCGGCGGACCGAAGACAGCCACGCAGGCCAGGGCCCCTCACTAAACAGCCGGTCGCCATCACAGGGTGCGCCATCTCAATCGACAAGCTGGCCTGCAAACAGTGATGTGAAGCCCATCGCGAGGCAGCAAGGCGCAAACCTTGTCATTGCCTCACCCCAGGTCCAGGCCGGCTCAGCTTCGAAGGCTCTCACAGCCAGACTGAAGGCAAACGTGCCACGGCCGTTGAAGAGCAGCAGAGGGGGTCAAAGGTAACCGCCACGAACCAGTACCGGCAGAAGATGCGCCTGCCGCCCATGATTTCATCTGCGTGTCACACTAGGCGGCGGGAGATTGCAGCCGGCATCAACCGGGCGATAGGAGACTCGTCGGAGCATTGCTCCATGACTCCACAAAATGGTTGTGCCCGGTGCCGCCCAAGATACTGATCCACGAGACACAATTGTGTTGATTCTCAAGACATGGCCCGCGTAGACTGCGCCCAACTCGTGCGTACGACAACGCACAGCGACCTGTTGCCGCACAAACGCGGGGAGTTGGGCGAGCTTACCGCGAGGGAGTCAGTACCGATGAACATTGCACGACTGGAGTATAAGTGGGCCGTCCTTGTCGCCGCCACAGTTGGCATTCTGACGGTCTCCCTGGACGAGGGTACCGTCCGCATCATTCTGCCCCACCTGTCCAACGAATACGGCGTACAGGAGGACGACGTCGTGTGGGTCTGGCTCATCGCGATGCTTGTAAGCGCCGGACTCGTGTTGACCGTCGGACGCATCGGCGATGCCCTGGGGCGCAAGCGCGTCTACGTCCTCGGACTTACGTTGTTCACCGTAGGGCTCGGCGGGGCAGCCGCAGCCCCGGGCCTGCCGGCCCTGATTGTCGTGAGAGGTCTGCAGGCAGTGGGCTCTGCGATGACGCTCTCCATGGTGATGGCCATAGTCACAGCAGCATCCCCACCCGCAGAACGCGGCCGGGCTCTCGGCATCATGGGCATCTTCATCTCTCTGGGGCTTCTCAGCGGACCCGCGGCAGGCGGGGCACTTCTCGACTGGCTCGGCTGGCGTGCCGTGTTCTACGGGCGCATTCCGCTGTCGCTGCTCGCCCTCGTGCTGGCGCTATCGCTGTTGAAAAACGAGCCCCCTGAACACAAGCACCACCGCTTCGATACTCCCGGTGCAGTCACGCTGTTCATTGGAGTGTCCACCATTCTCATCGGCATCAACCGCGGACAAGGCCTGGGCTGGACGTCACCGCCGGTTGTGGCCCTAGCGGTCGTCGGGATCGCATCGCTGGCGCTGTTCGTGCGGATTGAGGGCAGGGCAGTCGACCCGGTGCTCGATCTGTCACTCCTGTCCAGGCGTGTGTTTGCGGTAGCCAACGGCGCGCACCTGCTCTTCTACGTCTCGACCATCGGACTACGCTTCAGCCTCCCTTTCCTCTTCATTCAGGCAATGGGGCTGCCCGCTACGACATCCGGCCTCCTGCTCGCATTCACTGAGACGATGCGCGGCATACTGTCGCCGTTCTCCGGCAGGATATCCGACCGCACAGGCACGAGGGTGCTTATGAGCAGCGGGCTTGGCCTGGTGGTGCTGGGATCAACCCCCATGTTGACCTGGGGAACTGGTGAGACAATCACCAGCCTCCTGCCACTACTGGCAGTCTTCGGCGTCGGAATGGGCCTGTTCGTCGCGCCAGCCCAGAGCGCCATCATGGGGTCGGTACCCAAGCCTCAACTGGGCACTGCGTCAGGGATGGTAGCAACGACACGACAGATAGGCAGCTCACTCGGTCTTGCCATTGCCGGCACGGCGTTTGTCCACGCCAAGGTCACGGCAGGAGCAGCCGGGGCACAAGCCTCGGCGGCAGGCTTCCATGCAGTAGTCGCCGTGTCAGTTGCATTCGCGGTCGCCGGTCTGCTACTGCTGGTGCTGGCACGCGGACACGCCGGCTCCGGCTAGCCTGCGGATATCCTCACATACCCACAGCGTGTGCCCACGCCTGACGCAGCCAGCCGGTAGAAGGGAGACCTGTCAGTTATGAAGCCGGGCCGGCTTCTTCACAAGCAGGATGGCAGGGATTCCAATAGCAAAGAGCAGACCAAACGTCACAAACGCCCAGTAGTATGTCCCGGTGGTGTCATACATGACGCCGGCGAAGAACGGGCCGGTGGCCGTGCCAAGACTCTGGACAAGATTGAGTGCTCCAAACACCGCGCCATAGGCAAGGAGGCCGAAATTTGTGCTCGCCAGCATGGAGAGGCTCGGTAACCACGAGCCGACCCCGAAACCGAGCAGCAGCGCATAGGCCCATATCAGTATCACCGGAGAGTCACCCCTCACATTCAACAGGATGAGAACGGATGCCGCCATCAGTGCCTGTCCCGTTGCCCACGCCTTCTTGGGCTGAACCCGGTCGCACAGCCACCCGAAGAAGACCTTCCCCAGCCCGCTGCCTATGGCGACCGCGCTGAGAGCAGTCGCGGCAGTGGCCATCGGGTAGCCAATGTCCTGCAGAAACGGCACAGGAGCCTGGACCAGGCCCATGCTGGCAAAGCATGACGGAAAGAACGAGACCACGATGAGCCAGAACGTCCTTGTTCGTGCCGCCTCGCGCAATGTCATACCGGTGATCAGAGTGGGAGCAGGCTGCACTCCATCCAATGGTTCAGGTGGAGCCTCGGCCCCATCCGGGTACAACCCCATCTCCGATGGGCGCGTACGGACCACGATAGCGCCCAGGGGTATCACTACGGCCCAGATAATGATAGCCATCGCCAGGTAGGCCACACGGAAGCCATGATTGACAATGAGGTAGCTGATGAACGGGGCGATAAGACCACCCGCACCCACGCCAGCCGCCATGAAGCCGATGGCTGTACCGCGGCGCCTTTTGAACCAGTGAGACACAACCGCGCTCGAGGGAACCTGCCCCATGCCAGCCGCACCGGTACCGATGACAAAGTAGCCGATGTAGAAGAGGTAGAGGTCGCTGACACGGCTCGCAATGACGAAGCCGAGTCCCATGACGACAGCGCCGAGAGGAATAACGAGACGCGCGCCATAGCGATCAACGAACCTTCCGACAACAGGCGAGACGATGCCCATCGTCACGAAGAACACGGTGAACCCAGCCATTATCTCGCCACGCCCCCAGCCGAGTTCACTCTGCAGAGGTGTGACAAAGAGGCTGAAGGCAAACGAGCCACAGCCGATAGTGAGGAAGAGGAAGATGAAAGTAACCAGGACGAGCCAGTAGCCGTAGAAAATGCGTGGCCTTCGCTTGGAGGACACCGCAGTCACCGGTGTATCATCGCGTGCCACAACAACGGGCATTGTACCAGAAAGCTGACGGCCCGGCGTCCGCTACCGAATCGACGCGATAGACTGACGCCATACATACATTGTGGCGGGATGCCGACTGGCGGCGACGCACTATCACGGTGGTAAGCCGGAGTCCTCCCAGTGCAGATGTGGAGGAAGAAGTGTCTGCCCGTGACGGACCTGCATCGGTGGCAGCCTGACCACTGCCCATGCGCGTACTCGCTGCCCTGATGCTGATGGCACTATCGTTTGCTGCCGCCAATCCGTCTCGGCGGATTGGCATGACGCGACACGCCTGTCTCATCAGCCCGGGCCCGTCTAGCCTGCCTCGCCGGGCACCTCCAGCCGCGCGAGCAGGTCCTCACGCGGAGGCGCAAAGACCTCAATGACTTTGCAACCATGCTCGTACGTGTACGAGCCATGCACCGCGCCCGGCGGCACTGCCAATATGTCGCCGGCCTTGATGCGATAGAGCACGCCATCCACTATCTCGTCACGCTCTCCCTCAAGCACAATCACTATTTCCTCATTGTCGTGGCTGTGCGTCTTGAACGAGATGTTCGGCTCCTGCGCGATGAAGCTCACGCTCATTCTCTGCGAGCCGAAGAGATGTGCAACCGCACCCGGACCAAGGTCAATGCTGGGCAATCGCCAGCAGCGTTTCACACGTGCCATCTCCTCATCTGTTGCCCTTCTCTCTTGCGGATCCGTCAAAAGTCACCTCCAGAAAACCACCTTCTGTACTATGGTACACCTGCCGACAGGTCATTGCGTCTCCAGGGCAATCAGTAGACCATCTGCATCGGCAGGCCCATCTCATCACAAACCGGTTCATCAGGGAGACTCCTCATGCAGCCGGAGCGCCTCTGTGCGGCAACGGCGAGTACAAGCGCATCAAGAACGTCGTCGACCCCGGGACGCGGGCGCGGCAGGACCAGGCGATGCGACAGCATGCCGTCCAGCTCCTCGTGTGTCAGAATCCCGGTCCCGAGTATAATCCTGGTGCGTTCGTCCCGTCCTTCAGCACTCTTCTTGTTCCACCGCAAAGGGACTCCGCCATTCAGCATGAAGAACACCAGCTCGGGGTGAGACTCACTGACAACTCCGACGGCCTCAGGATGAGACCGCAGAAACAGGTCGACCTGCCGTATTCGCGGGATGATGCGAAGACACTGTACGGACAGACCTTTACCCGTGCGCTGTCGGTTGATGCGCAGAATATCATCGCCGTGTGCATACACTGCTTCCCGGCATGGCACGCGATAGACTGAAGACCTCCGCGGGCCCAGCAACCGTCGCGCAAGCTGTTCACACCGCCGTTCTTCTGCGCCGTCCGGAAGCCCTACCGGCATGTCGATAAGAAGGCGTCGGGCGCCTCCGTGCACCTGCCACAGCGCCGCAAGCGAGTCGAACAGCTCAGGCATGTGCCAGTGATCGGCTTCCACGCTGATGGCAATCCAGCCCGCCTTGCAACCGTCGACTCCGACCAGGTGGTCTTTCAGCATGCAAGCATTATGACATCGTGGCAGGTCACCATGGCTATAGCCCACATCATACGCACCAGCAATCGATATCGGTTATCATTGTGCAATCAATGGCAGGAGAATGAGATGAAGCTGCCGGAGTACGTCACTATTGAAGAAGTCAAGCGGGTCTGTCGGGAACTTGGTATCCGCGACTGGACCACGCTCCCGGAGCCGAGCATAACGGAAGAAGAGGCAGAGAAGATACTCGCCGAAGTCAACCCGGGCAAGATGCCCATAGCAATCGACGACTTCCGTACAGGCCTCGAGGTGGAACTTGAGCACGGGATGGTGTACCCCGACTCCAATGTCACGAACAATCATCCCGTCCTCACGGGCATGATTGTCATGGCACACATGCATGAGACGCTGGACTATTACCAGCGGCTCGAGGTGGCCGAGCTGGAGGGCGACGTGCTCAAGGCAGCAGTCGAAGAAGATGCCGCCAGGCTGATGTCGAAGTACAGGAAGCTCGTTGAAGCCCGGAAGGCGCTCGCGGACGCAGAGAACCGCCAGCTCGGCTAGGCAAGGCCAGGTACAGCGCGGCGCCGGGACCGACTTCACCCAGCTGCGGCACCGTCGGCGTAGCCCTGCTGATATCCTTCATCCCAGCCAAGTGCGTAGCACTCGCCACAGCCCTTGGAGGCAGGCTCTTCCGGCGCTTCCTGCAGGGCTGCCTGATAGCCAGCCGCATACCCCTGCTCATACGCCTCGTTGAGTTGCTCTTCACCCAACAGGGACTCCGCCGAGGCCGCAGCCGCCT
>CAZODZ010000061.1:0-8322 GCA_964578745.1 uncultured Dehalococcoidales bacterium
ATCTGAACTATAACGGCCGATATGGTGCGCGAAGGTGCGGTGGTGGTTGATGTCGGCGTGAACATGGTCAATGATCCGGAAACCGGAAAGCCCCGGCTCGTAGGAGACGTCGACTTTGAACCTGTCTCACAGAAGGCATCTGCGATAACGCCAGTGCCCGGTGGCACTGGTCCGCTCACGACTGCCATGCTGCTGACAAACACCGTTATCGCGGCCGAGCGAGTTGCCCGACGACAGCATAGCCAACATCGGTGAGGTGCCTGATGCCCGGAACCATACTAGATGGTCGCAAGCTCTCGACAGAGATACGCGCTGACCTCGCGCGGCGCATTTCAGCGCTCAAGGAGCGTGGAGTGCTACCAACACTCGCAGGGCTGCTGGTTGGAGACGACGCCGGCTCCGCGAGTTATGTGCGGCTGAAAGAAAAGGCAGCTGCAGAGGTCGGCCTCCGTGCCCAGATGACACACCTGCCTGGAAACAGCCGGCAGAAAGATGTTATCTCATGTATCGCCGCACTGAATGACCGGCGCGACGTACACGGCATCTTTGTGCAGTTGCCACTACCTCCGCAGCTCGACGAGAGTGCCGTGCTGGAGGCAATCCACCCGGCGAAAGACGTCGACGGCTTCCACCCAGTGAGCGTGGGACGCTCGTGGCTGGGACTGCCTTCATTCGTACCTGCGACACCGGCTGGCGTCGTGGAGATGCTCAACCGGTATGGTTATGGCAACATGGCAGGACGGCATGTCGTCATTGTCAACGTTGACAACCTTGTGGGTAAGCCACTCGCCTCTCTGCTGTGCCGCCACGATGTCGGCGCAACAGTCACGCTGTGCCACCCGGATACAGCTGACCTTGTGCACTACACCCGGCAGGCGGACATCCTCGTCGTATCCGTCAACCGGCCGGCATTCATAACGGCTGACATGGTGAAGAAAGGCGTAGTAGCTCTCGATTTCGGCTCCAACTATGTCGACGATCCGACAGTTGAACGCGGCTGCCGCGTGACCGGCGATATAGATTTCGACGCAGTGAGACAGAAGGCGGAGGCCATCACGCCTGTACCCGGCGGGCTCGGCCCCATGACGGTCACGATGCTGCTGGTCCACACGGTGATGGCTGCCGAGACAATGCCCTGATGCTGACATCCGACATGGTAACCGGGAGGTTTCATACATGGCTTACGATGTGACAACGATGAAGGACTGGCAGATAGCCGAAGCAGCCGAGGCCAACATGCCCAGACCGGACGAGTGGCGCGAGCGGCTCGGTCTGGAGAAGGACGAGCTCATCCCCTACGGCAGGCTCAGCAAGCTCGACTTCCTTAAGATCATGCAGCGCCTGCGCGACAGGCCAGATGGCAAGTACATCGAAATCACCGCCATCACACCCACGCCGCTCGGCGAAGGCAAGAGCACCACTTCGCTCGGCCTTATCGAAGGTCTCGGCAAGCGTGGCATCAACGTCGGCGGCTGTCTGCGTCAGCCTTCCGGTGGTCCGACAATGAATATCAAGGGCACTGCGGCCGGCGGCGGCAACGCCCTGCTCATACCCATGACCGAGTTCTCCATGGGCCTGACAGGAGATATCAACGACATCACCAACGCGCATAACCTAGCCATGGTCGCACTCACGGCCCGCATGCAGCATGAACGTAACTACACCGACGAGGAGTTGCTGAAACGGAGCCACATGCCCCGGCTCGACATCGACCCCAACAGGATCGAAATGGCCTGGGTCATCGATTTCTGTGCCCAGAGCCTGCGCAACATCGTCATCGGCCTCGGAGGACGCACCGACGGCTTCACCATGCAGTCGCACTTCAACATCGCCGTCAGCTCGGAACTGATGGCAATGTTGTCCATCGCGACGGATCTAAAGGACCTCCGCGAGCGCATGAACCACGTCATCCTTGCGTATGATAAAAGAGGCAAGGCGATCACGGCGGCCGACCTCGAGGTCGCCGGCGCGATGACAGCTTGGATGCGCAATACCATCAATCCTACCCTCTGCTCAACGATCGAGTACCAGCCCTGCATGGTCCATGCCGGTCCGTTCGCGAACATCGCAGTCGGCCAGTCGTCCATCATCGGAGATCGCATAGGACTGAAGCTGTTCGATTATCACGTGACCGAGAGCGGCTTCGCCGCCGACATCGGCTTTGAAAAGTTCTGGAACGTCAAGTGCCGCGCCAGTGGACTCCGCCCCCATGTCTCCGTGCTCACAACCTCGATACGCGCTCTCAAGATGCATGGCGGTGGCCCCACTGTCGTTCCCGGCAGACCGCTGCCGGAGGAGTACACAAAGGAGAACGTCCGGCTTGTTGAGAAGGGCCTCGCCAACATGGTCCACCACCTGCATACCATCAAGCTCTCCGGCATCCGGCCCGTCGTCTGCATCAATCGCTTCTCCACGGACACTGACGAAGAGATCAAGGTCGTCCGCAGGGCGGCAGAGCGACACGGCGCCCGATGCGCTGTGGCTACGCACTGGGCCAACGGCGGCGAGGGCGCCCTTGAGCTGGCCGACGCAGTTATTGACGCCGCCAACGAGGAGACTCCGTTCGAATTCCTCTATATGATGGATATGAAGCTGAGGGACCGGGTGGAACGCATCGCCAGGGTCGTCTACGGCGCCGACGGCGTAGTATGGAGTCCGGAAGCCGAGGCCAAGGCCAAGGTGTTCGAGCAGGACCGGCACTACGATGACTACGCAACCATGATGGTGAAAACACACCTGAGCCTGACACACGACCCTGCCCTCAAAGGCGTGCCAAAGGGCTGGGTCCTGCCGATACGCGATGTGCTTGTCTACGCGGGTGCGAAATTCCTCTGTCCAGTTGCCGGTAATATCAGCCTCATGCCAGGTACCGGTTCCGACCCGGCATTCCGGCGGGTGGACATCGATCCGTCCACAGGTAAAGTACGCGGGCTCTTCTAGACGGAATGAAGCGTCCGCACGTATCATCGACTGCAGGCGTGAAGCAGCCAAGGCACACTGGCGACGGGGAGGCCTGGTGAAGCTCGAACAGGTCTGGACTTATCCGGCTGCTCGTTTCCTCCGTTCCATGATGGCGCAGACTATGCTACCCACAACTCCCACCAAAAACGTGGCTGGACACAGGAAAACAGCAATTATGAAGAACGCTACATTAAAGGCTTCCATCACGTGGCTTAATGCAGCAATATGGTTGGTAAGCATGGTCAGGGCGTAAAAGGCATTGTGTAGAAAAACAAAGACAAAGAACCCAATCACCGAGGCCACCACCAGAATTAAGAACCGCTTTGTTTTTCTCCAGGTGCGTATTACTGCTACAGCCGCAACAACGGCTGCCAGGTAGCATAGTACTATTCCCGGTATGTTATCACTGACCCCGACGACAACAGCGCTGATCACCAGGGCGCAAAATATCCCTGCCAGCATAAATACTTCTTTTCGCTTTCTCCTACCTTGGGCACTTTCTTCAAAAATGAAGAATTCCCTAACGTATGAGATCACCGCCAGCAAGAACTTCTTCAAGGAAAAACTCCTCTTCGTTTCATCTTTTTCTGTCTACTGTTTGACCTTACCCCGCGATGATACCAGCGTCAATTGGAGTCCTACCCTCGTCTCTGCGTATTGCTGTGGTGCCAGGCCGCCGAGCGACTTCCGGCACAGTTCCACCACCTTCGTGCCGGCTTCGGCCTCCCATACACCCCGATGATCTGCCCCTCCGTGTACCGCTTGCGCACTGTTCCGAGTGCTGCTCCGTCTACAATACCATCTTCGCCTAACGAAGAAGGGCTTAGAATCCACGGTGTTGGTTCAATTGATTACACTGCTGAACAGCATTTGAACCCGTTGAACCCACACCGGGAGAATGAACGGAGACCCTCAGCTAACAGGATGGAGCTTTCTGGCCCTGCGTGATGATAATGACGCAGTAATCCCTCTCTCCGTTAACCTGCTACATCACTTCCTGAGACTGTACTTAACTAGAGCTGGGGTTGACCTTCCCCCCGGAATCAGTACCGTATTGAATTGGAGTCCCCTGGTAGATTGAACGATACATATAGGAGGACTAGGGACAGTGCGCAAAAGGAGGTGATCCGTCACTAAGCTACTGGACGAGTACAAGGCATTGACGACAGCAATCACGTACGACTAGAATCCGACGTCTATTTCTAGTAGGCTACTGTAGGGGGATTGTCATGGACAGGTGGACAGAACTTGGTGAACAGCTCGACAGCTTGCTGAAGCTCAGAACAGCGCCGCTTGGCGTGAAATTGTACAGGAGAATCGAGGATGCGCCCGGCGACATCGCCCCCTTGAGATTTCCTTGTGCCGTGTGCCAGGTGGCCGGCTTCGCCCGCTACTATCGCCGCCCCGTCCTTGTAACCACCGAGGAGGCCTATCACTGCCAGGTGGGCGGTGCGGCGCTTGGCTTCTGGGACCTCGAGGATGATTTCAAAGACGGTACGCGCAATGCCGGCAGCTGGGCGAAGGATGCGAAAGCAACCGCGCGACTCATCGAAGGCGATGTCATACCGGCGGGCTCTTTCCAGGCCGCACTGTTTGCGCCGTTGTCGAAGATGCCCGTGGCGCCTGATATTGTGCTCGCGTACGGAACTCCTGACCAGATGCTGAGCCTCGTGTATGGTCAGATTTGGAACGGTGGAGATAGGGTAAAGCTCGAAACAAATGGCCACGGGGGCACCTGTCGGGAGTGCATCGCGGCCCCCTACCTCCACAATGAGCTGCGCCTTGCCATCACCGACATCGGGGAGCGCAAGTTCGCCATGGCCTACGACTACGAGATGGTGGCCGGCTGGCCCTACGGCAAGTTCGAATGGCTCATGGAGGGCCTTTCCGGCGCGTTGACGAAAGGCATCTACGCTCGGCCGATTGCCCCGTGGGGCTTCCAAGCATGGCCCGATGCCGCACGAGACAGGACTGGGTTGACGGCGAAATTCCCAAACTGAGAGACGGCCATCGGCCTGCGGCTTGCTGCTCTCTTCCCGGTGGTGCCGCTCTTGGCGGCGTTGATATGCCTCATGACGGTAACCGTCGTGTCGGGGAGATCTCTCCGACGTTCATGTCCTCATGTCCCGATCGTCAACATAGTATCGCGCGTGGCATGCGCCATCCTGAGTGAGCAGCATGACGAGTGGCAGGTCAACCGGCGCTACCTGCTCTCCAGGTTTCCGAAATGACCAGCGCGGACGCGTTACTGCAGGAGGTGGCATTCCTGTAGGCACGCACTGTTGAACAAGCGACGGTGATGATGCACTCATACACCGCTTGACGGGACGTGACCCAAATTTACCCAATGTATCCAAGAGCAAACAATACTCCGAAAATAATGACCATCGCCCCAGCAACCTGGTGAAAACGATGTACGTTATCGCCCCATAGTATCCTCGAGCGATAAACTAATAACCGATAGATAATGAAATTGCTTCTTAATCTGCCACAGATAAATAAGAAAAGACCTGCAAGAACAATTAATATACCCCATAGTACATGCATCTTTATCTCCTCATGATAATAACTAATGGTGCATGATTGACCTTACCCAACCGATGATACCAGTGCCAATTGGAGTCCTACCCTCGTCTCTGCGTATTGCTGTGGTGCCAGGCCGCCGAGCGACTTCCGGCACAGTTCCACCACCTTCGTGCCGGCTTCGGCCTCCCATACACCCCGATTGTCTGCTCCTCCACTCCTCAGTGTACCGTCTGCGCACTGCCCCGAGCCCTCCCCTGTAGCGTCCAGCCTGCCAGGGGACTCCTACCTAACATGGTACCGGCTCCGGGGCAAAGGTCAGTATAGCTGCAGTTTGTAATGGGCATCCTCGCAGGCATACCGGCTGGCATCGAGAACCTCGCTTGCCACCTCCTGCGCGCCACGCAGCAGGCGTTCGGTGACAGCGTTCAATGGCCGGTGTGCGCAGCAGGGCAGCACCAGATACCGACTTGTACAGCCGGGGTGCTGCTGGGCGGTCATATCCGTGTGGGTCTGGAGGACAACCTGTACGTGGAGCGCGGCAGACTGGCTACGTCCAGCGCGGAACAGGTCCAGAAGATGGTCCGCCTCGTCAGCGAATTGAGCATCCCCATCGCGACACCGGACGAGGCACGCGCAATCCTCAATCTCGACCCGCAATGACGCCACCCGGACACGCGACTTGATGCTCACGCCCCGGGCACTGGTATTCGCATCGTGCCCTGCAACAATGCCTTCAGCCGGGCTTCAGACTTCGCACCTAGTCCAGCGAGAACGGCGGATACCTGTCGGTAGCCAGAATAAACGCGTATGCCACGACCCTCAGATCCCATCGCATATATCCCACGATGAAATCAAAAAGCGCCGTCGGCATCCTGCCCGTGAACAGTATCGCGAACCACGACGCGATAATGCACACGAACACGGCAACCCCGAGGAATGCCAGCACGATGTAGTGCGGTATCGCCAGGAACCATTTCACCAGCGGCAGACCACGACTCAACTCCGCCTCGACATTCGGATAGACGATGTTGAGGTTGACCGCCTGTTCTTCGTCTGTCGACGGATACTCATCAGCCAGCAACGCCAGGTATGCGCCTACCCTTGTCGCAAACCGCGCGAGGTTGAGGTTCCAATCGAACCACCATTTAGGGTACTTCTGCCTGAACAGAATCATCAGCAGCGTCGGCAGCACAACCAGTCCCGCTGACGCAAGGCCGACGCTCCACGGTGATGCTTCCCATTCAGCAGCGCCGCCGGAAAGCAGTCCAAGTATGATGAGAATGGGAATGGCTACGAACGGTCTAAAGAACGTTGTCAGCTTGTCACGCGGTTCCGGCAGGTAACCGATAGTCAGGGTCGCCGGGTAGTCCTCCGTACTTGCCACGACATTCACCTCCAGGCCCAACGACTGTCAGACTCTTTGTGATCGGGCCGACACATATCTATCATACTCCAGTACTGCGTGCAGCAGCACATTGGCCCCGGCAGCCAGGTCTTCTCTTTTCACATTCTCCGCCTCATTGTGGCTGATACCTTCTTCGCACGGAATGAATATCATTCCAGCCGGTGCCACCTTTGCCACGTTCAGGGCATCGTGTCCCGGCCCTGACACGACATCGGAGTGGCTGTACCCCAGCTCCACGGCAGCTTTCCGGACCATCTCAACACAGAGGGGATCGAACTGCAGCGGCGGCATGTCCAGCACATGCTCGATATCGACCCGAGTGTTCGTTTCAACCCTCACACGCTCAACGAGCGCGAGCAGTTCCTCATGCATCCGTAGCAGATGTGTCGCGTCCGGATGTCGCATGTCTACGGTAAAAAACACGCTGCCAGGGATGACGTTCCGCGAGTTCGGGCGGACTTCCACCATCCCAATGGTGCCAAGGCCCAGCGGCCCGTGCTCCATCGCTATCCTGTTGACGCCGGCAGCCACCTGTACGAACGCGGTGACTGGATCACGCCTCAAAGGCATGGGCGTCGTACCCGCGTGGCCCTGCCAACCCGTGATCGTGACGTCATACCACATCTGTCCCTGCGCGCCGGTGACGACACCTATGGTCGTGCCTGAGTCGTAGAGTACCGGCCCCTGTTCGATGTGAAGTTCAAAGTAGCCGGCAAGACGATGATCACCGGCCTTATGCTCTCCCAGATAGCCTATCCGCTCAAGTTCAGCCTTGAATGTCTTCCCGTCTCTGTCCCTTGCAGCCCAGGCATACTCGACGCTGTAGACACCCGCAAACGCGCCCGACGCAATCATGGTCGGTGCAAAGCGCGACCCTTCCTCATTCGTCCAGTCAATCAACTCCAGCGGCGCGCGTGTGCGATAGCCGCTGTCCGCCAGTGTCCTCAGGACTTCCAGTCCCGAGAGCACACCCGCGATGCCATCGAATCTGCCACCCATCGGCTGCGTATCGAGATGGCTGCCCACTGCAATGGGATCAAGTGTGTCATCCTCTCCCGCCCGGCGTGCAAAGATGTTGCCCACCTCGTCTACACGGACATCGCAGCCAAGTGCACGGCACTGGTCAGCAAACCAGTCGCGCACCTCGCGGTCCTCATCCGAGAGCGTGAGTCGGCTCACACCTCCACCCGGCGTACCGCCGAATGCAGCCGTAGTGATGACTGTGTCCCACAGCCTGTCGCCATTCACCCGCAGTGTGCTCACAGTTGCCTCCAGAAGAGCGTCTGTACACTTCGATTCTATCATGCATGACCGGGACACAACCCGATAGAAGGGCTCACTCCCGTGTACGTGAACAAGACGTGCGGCGGCGTGCATTTACCGGCACACCAGTGATACGCTACTCCAGCACAACACTTGTGAGGTGACGG
>CAZODZ010000061.1:8422-9618 GCA_964578745.1 uncultured Dehalococcoidales bacterium
CAATGGCTGAGAGATTTCAGGTTCACCGGAGACGTGTTTGCAGTACCTGAAGGCACTCCTGTATTTGCCAACGAGCCTGTTCTTGAGGTTGTCGCCCCCCTGCCACAGGCGCAACTCGCCGAGACATGCCTCATGAACCAGGTCCATCTGCAGACCCTCCTCGCCTCGAAGGCGAGCAGGGTTGTATCGGCGGCTGAGGGTCGTCCGGTCATTGACTTCGGCTGCAGGCGGATGCACGGCATTGATGCGGCATTGAAAGGCGCCCGGGCGTACCACATCGCTGGCGTTTCCGCCACCTCGAACGTCCTTGCCGGTGCGCGATACGGCCTGAAGGTGACGGGCACCATGGCACACAGCTACATCCAGGCCCACGATCAGGAATCAGATGCATTCCGCGCATTCTCATCTCTTTACCCCGACACAGTGCTGCTTGTCGATACGTACGATACGATTGAAGGTGTCCGCAAGGTTGTCGAGCTCGCCCGCGAGCGTGGCGACGACTTCCGTGTCCGCGCCGTGCGCCTGGATTCGGGCGACCTAGCAGCGCTCGCAAAGGAGAGCCGTGCAGTCCTGGACGACGCCGGGCTTCAGCACGTGGAGATCTTCGCAAGCGGCAGCCTTGACGAGTACGCCGTGGCAGAGCTGCTCGCCGCGGGCGCGCCTATCGACGGCTTCGGCGTCGGCACTGCCATGGGAGTCTCGAGCGATGTCCCCTCGCTCGACATCGCCTACAAGCTTGCCGAATACGCTGGCGAGGGCAGGCTCAAGCTCGCCATCGGCAAACCCGTACTGCCCGGCCGGAAGCAGGTCTTCCGTCGCGAAATGAAGGGAGTATATACAGGCGATACCATAGCACGCGAAGGAGAGGACCTGCCAGGCACACCTCTGCTTGTCCCGGTCATGCACAACGGTCGTCGCCTGCCGGAGGGAATACGCAACCTCGAGAGCATCCGCAGCTACGCCCAACAGCAGCTGGCCCGTCTGCCGGCTGCCCTGAAGCGTCTGGAGAAAGCCGATCCACCCTACCCCGTCGAGGTAAGCGCTGCACTGTCAGGCTATCAGCGCGAAATTGCACAAGAGGTCGAGTCCTGAGCCAGAGATGGGTCTCGCACGAAAGGAGGATGTCCATCATGCGATACGAGTTGAAGAGCGGTGATGCCCTCCTGATAGTCGACGTCCAAAATGACTTCTGCCCC
>CAZODZ010000062.1:0-9598 GCA_964578745.1 uncultured Dehalococcoidales bacterium
GGTCTGTGACCACCCTGAGCAGTGTGTTGACAAACCCGTACACGGCGTTGACCATCTCGCCGGTGCGATTGACCGTTAGAGGAGGAAGTGCGTGATAGGCCCTGTGGATGAGGGCATTGCCGTCAATCAGCAGCAACAGCTTTCGTTTGGACATGGTCCAATTATACGTTCAGGACCCCATGCTATACTAACGGGCCGTGAAGAGAGATCTTCTTTCTGTGGCAGATCTTACCCCGGACGAAGCAGTCAATCTGCTCGAGCAGGCGCTTGTCATGAAGAAGGGTGGCATGCGCTGCCTTCTGCCGTGGAGGTCTGTGGCACTTCTCTTTGAGAAGCCGTCTCTTCGCACGCGTGTCAGCTTTGACTTGGCTGTCACTCAGCTTGGTGGTCACAGTCTCTATCTCTCGCCCCAGGAAGTCGGACTCGGACAACGCGAGCCAGTTGCTGATGTGGCGCGTGTGCTTAGTCGGTACGTCGATTGTATCGTTGCCAGAGTCAACCACCACGAGACGCTCGAGGAGCTGGCGCGATACTCTTCGGTCTCCGTCATAAACGCACTCTCGGACTGGGAGCATCCGTGTCAGGCGCTTGCAGATCTTCTGACCGTCCGGGAGTCGTTTGGCACTCTGAATGGCACTAAGCTGGCGTTTGTAGGTGACGGTAACAACGTGGCACGGAGCCTTGCTCTGTTGTGCGCGATGGTAGGCGTCGATTTCTCTATTGCGTCACCTGAAGAGTATAGCCTTGACGTCGACACTCTCAGCCGCGCCGCAGCGCTGGCTGGTGCGTCGGGAGCGCACGTGTACCATAGTACGGATCCCGTCGAGGTGGTGCGAGGCGCCCAGATCGTATATACGGACACGTGGACGAGCATGGGGCAGGAAGATGAGGCGGCTGAGCGTCGTCGGCATTTCGCTGGCTACCAGGTCAACGCTGCCCTCCTGCACCGGGCGGGGCGTCCTGTATATTTCATGCACTGTTTGCCGGCCCACCATGGAGAAGAAGTTACGTCTGATGTCTTCGATAGTCCCTCTTCTCTGGTGTTTGATCAGGCAGAAAACAGGCTCCATGTCCAGAAAGCCCTGCTGGCTCAGATCCTTATACCTGCTGGCTAGAGGGGAGTGTTTATGTCCAGGCCTGTCGTGGCTCTCGTTGGCAGGACCAACGTTGGAAAGTCGACGCTGCTGAATCGTCTCCTCGGGTCGCGTCTTGTAGTGGTCGATGATCGTCCCCATGTGACCAGGGACCGTGTTGTTGTCCCGTTCTCGCACGAAGGGCGGAACATGCTGCTTGTGGACACGGGAGGGTGGGCAATAGATGCACAGACCCCACTGGACGCAAAGGTCAGCGGACAGGCTGAGCTTGCGATGCGACAGGCCGATGTCATTGTCCTCGTCGTCGATGTTCGTGACGGAGTAATAGCCGCGGATGAGGAGGTCGCGGAGTTGGTTCGGAAGTCGGGTAAGGCGGCTATGCTTGTAGTGAACAAGGTGGATGCGCCCCACCTTGAACCTGCGGCTTCCGACTTTCATCGGCTTGGCATTGGCCCCGTCGTCGCCTTGAGCGCCATGCACAATCGCGGCATTGACGAGTTCCGTGACGCGCTTGTTGAGCTGTTGCCGCCACCCGTTGACACTGTGGCACCTCCATCCGATGCGGTGAGGATCGCCATAGTTGGGCGTCCCAATGCGGGGAAGTCTACGCTGCTGAATGCTCTTCTGGGTGATGAACGGGCTATTGTTGATGCGACGCCGGGTACGACCCGCGATTCACTCGATGCCGAGATGCAGTGGCAGGGCAAGAAGCTGATTCTTGTAGATACGGCTGGAATCCGGCGCAAGTCTCGTGTTGAATACGGCATCGACTACTTCTCGATACTACGATCGATGCAGTCCATAGAGCGTGCGGATGTTGTTCTGCTCGTCATCGAGGCAACCGAGCCTGCTACCAGCCAGGACATCACGATAGCACGCTATGTCCTCGACTCGGGCAGAGGACTCTGCATCGTAGTTAACAAGTGGGACCTCGTGCCCCCAGAACTGCGAGAGAGACACAAGAACTGGATGAAACAGCGCCTAGAGTTCCTCTCTTGGGTTCCAGTGCTGCGCATTTCAGCGCTTCATAACCGCCATGTTAAGCAGACACTGCATCGTGCGCTTGAGGTCTGGGAAGCACGCCGGCAGCAACTATCCCGGTCGGTGGTTGATGAGGCAGTCAAGGAAGCAGTAGATAAGCAGCCTCCACCGCGTGTCGGGACCCGTCGCCTTGATATCGTATGGGCACATCAGGATGAAGAGAAGCCGTGGCAGTTTGTCCTGCATGTGAATGATCCCCAGTTAATTGTGCCGACCTACCAGCGGTATCTTGAACATCAGCTCCGGGAGCGGTTCGGCTTCCGTGGGGTGCCGGTTCATCTGGTGTTTGTTCGTGCGGGTCGGCGCAAAAAGAGGAGGAAAGAGCCATAGAATTTCTCAGGTGGGCATTACCCCTGGCCGTGCTGGTCGTGCTTGCGTATCTGCTCGGCTCCATTCCTGTAGGCCTCGTCATCGCCCGACTGAAGACGGGAAGTGACCTTCGTAGGGTGGGGAGTGGTAGGACGGGGGCGACGAATGTGATGCGCACGGCCGGCCGACGTCTCGGCTTGCTCACCCTCTTTCTCGACGGCTTCAAGGCCGGGCTTGCTGTTGCTGTTGCCACCGTGGTGTGGCCGCTGGTTGAGTCGTGGAGTGGGGTCCCTCTTGATGTGTCGGTGGTCCAGGGTCTTTGTGGGCTGTGTGCAATAGTTGGTCACAACCGCCCTCTGCTTGCAGGTTTCCATGGTGGAAGGGGTGTCTCCTCCTTCTTTGGTACTATGTGTGTGATTCATCTTCCTGCGGCTCTGCTTGGTATTGAGATGCTTACTATTGTTGCGCTGCTCAGCCGGTTCATGTCGCTCGGCTCTATTGTGGGTGGGCTGACAACGTTCGGTCTGATGTTTGTGTTGTTCTTGACCGGTTGGGTGTCGCTTTACCATCTTGTGTATTGTGGTGTCGCGGTCGGCATACTTATCTTTGAGCACCGGGACAATATCGCCCGCCTCAGGGCGGGCACGGAGCGTAAGCTCTATTGATGTGGGACTCCCTATGTCAACAGTAGCGGTCGTCGGCAATACCACTTGGGGCACAACTCTCGCGACCTTTCTTGGGAGATGTGGTCATGACGTACGCCTTGTGGTGCGCTCCCAGGCCGAAGCCGAAGAGGTGACACTCGTTGCAAGCGGCTATACTCCCACCTGTGAAGCCCGCGCGGCGTTCGACTGTGTCGAGCATGTGCTGTGGGCAGTGCCATCCCAGACGATGCGGACCAACGCAGAGAAGCTGGGTCCGTTCCTGGAGAGTGCCGTGTGTCATACCAGTGTTGCCAAAGGGCTGGAAGTTGACACTGGCATGAGGATGACAGAAGTGCTGGCAGACGTCTTGCCGTTACAGTCGGTGCGTGCGTTATGTGCGCTCTCCGGTCCCAACCTTGCTCGAGAGATAGCTGCTGGTCTTCCGGCTGCGGCTGTTGTCGCATCGACTGACGTGGACACGAGGAGCGAGGTGCGGCGGCTCTTTGCTTCACCTCGTTTCATGACGGTGGGAAGTGAGGATCTGATCGGAGTCGAGCTGGCGGGTGCGCTGAAGAACATCGTGGCGCTTGGTGCAGGCATGATGGATGGCCTTCACCTCGGTGATAATGCCAAAGCCGCATTCATTGCGCTTACGTGGAGTGAAGTGATTTCATTCGCTGTTGCGATGGGCGCACGCGAGTCAACACTGTACGGCCTCGCTGGGTTTGGCGATGTGATCGCTACCTGTGTGAGTGATCTCAGCCGTAACCATCGTGTCGGTTTCGAGGTGGCGCGTGGCAGGTGCTTGGATGAGGTGCTCGCTTCGCTACACCACGTTGCGGAGGGAGTGAATACCGCCCGGGCCGTCCATCGTTTGTGTCGTGACCTACGCCTTGACGCGCCGATAATGACGTCTATCTACCGTGTCCTGTTTGAGGGCTACCCTGTTGGCCGCGCTGTGGCACGCTTTACGGGCCAGGTGCAGCGTGATAGCTGAGCACGCTATTCGGACGGCAGTATCTTCGCCAACTCCTCGAAGAGTTCGCGTTGCCTGCGACTGAGCTTCTCTGGGGTGACCACTCTAATATGCACGTAGTGGTCGCCTCTCTTATTGCTTCGCGAATCATGGATGCCGAGGCCCCTCAGTCGTATACTCTTGCCTGACTGCGTACTTGAAGGAATACGGACCTTCTTGGAGCCACCGGGCACGGGTACATCGATCTCTGTGCCGAGCGCGGCCTGGGCGAAGTTCACCGGGATTTCGCAATGCGTGTCGAGCCCTTCTCTACGGAACAACTCGTGCTGCTGTACTTCAATCTCAACAAATACGTCCCCGGGCCGGCCGCCGTTGATGCCGATGCCCCCCTGGCCGGCGAGCCTGATCGTCTCACCATTCTCGACGCCCGAGGGGATGTCTATTTTCAGGACGCGGTTCGCTTTCACTTGGCCACTCCCGTGGCATCGACCGCATGTGTGAGAGATGAACGTGCCGGTTCCGTTACAGCGTGGACACCTGACGGTGTGACTGAACCTCCCGAAGATGCTCTGCTCAACGCGGCGGACCAGCCCTGACCCTCTGCAGTCAGGACAATGCTCTGGCGGCTGACCTGCCGCGGCGCCGCTGCCGGAACAGTCTGGGCACACTTCATCGCGTCGGATGCTGAACTCTCTGCGACACCCGAAGGCGGCGTCCTCAAATGTGAGTTTGAGTCTGACGTTGAAACTCTCGCCGTCACGAGGCCGGAGAGAGGCCGCGTCAGTGAAAGCGCCTCCGAAGAAAGCCTCGAAGATCTCTCCCAGACCGCCAAAACCAAAGTCAGTGAATACACCGGCGCCATTACCGGAGCTGGCATGCCCGAACAGATCATATTTGCGGCGTGCAGTAGGGTCACAGAGACACTGATACGCCTCATTGATCTCCTTGAACCTCTCTTCCGCATCAGGTGCACGGTTGCGGTCAGGATGGTACTGAAAGGCAAGTCTGCGGAAGGCCTTTCGGATCTCCTCACTGTCTGCGTCGCGTCTTATACCGAGAATCTCGTAATAGTCTCGCTTGACCTGCATCACATGTTCTCCAAACCACAAATTGTACGGACCTTCGGCGCTTTGTGACAAACTCCCAGAGGGACTCCTGGCCATCCGTAGTCATGCTCTATAGCCTATGCGATGCTATAATCGCGCCGGTGACCAGCGACACAGTCCGCCGCGTTGTGGCAGGATATAGGAAGAACAGGATCAGCGGGCCGCATTTTGTCCCCTCTGCCGTGCTCATACCTCTTGTGTGTAAGGGGGGTGAGCTGCACGTCCTCTTGACAGAGCGGACAGAAGAGGTCGGGTCGCACAAAGGTCAGGTGTGCTTCCCCGGCGGGTCTGTTCATCCGGATGACAAGAACCTGCTCGAGACTGCGTTGCGGGAGGCGTGGGAGGAGACGGGCATCGACCCGGCAGATGTGGATATTATCGGTGAGATTGATGACAACGTGGTCGCTAGCACGGGCTATGTCATCACGCCTTTCGTCGGGTTTGTACCGTACCCGTATCCGTTCAGTCCCAACGTTTCAGAGACCAAAGAGATATTCTTTGTGCCACTATCACTGCTGATGGACGAGTCACGGTTTCGTGACCAGGAACGTGTGATCGGCCCATACTCCTATCAAGGCCCCGTATGTGACTACGATGGCCACATCATATGGGGTGCGACTGCGCGGATTCTGAAGCATCTTGTTAGCCTGCTTGCCGCCACTGACGACAGCGGTGGACCGGTGCTCTGTGACTCCTCGGGATAGTCATTGGTTGCAAGCGAGCTATATGATGGCTACTATGCTGTGTTAGATTTTGTTGCCTCTCTTGACAGAAAATCTTGACGAGAGCTACACTTCTACAAGCTGCATGGAGGTCCGCGCACTGTGGCGAACATCGAGGAGAGTTCACGCGAATCATATGGTGGAGTGACTGGAGTACCGGAGGAAATGCATCTTGCATGCGAGGCGTTGTGTCGCTTGCTGGATACCTCAGCCAAGGACCCTGAGTACTCGGAACCGAGGTACGTAATCAGCGTCGCGTCTCGGATGGTGGGGGTAGAAGCACACAGACTACGCCACTATGAACGGCTGGGATTTGTGCGCCCCGGGCGTTCGGACGGCAACACGAGGTTGTACTCACAGGAAGACATCAACCATCTCACGTGTGTTAAGACCCTCATCAATGACTTGGGCCTCAATGCGGCGGGCGTGCAGTTCGCGCTTGCACTGATGCGTCGTATCGATGAATTGAGGAAGCAGCTCGATGCAATGTCGCGTCGTGTGAGCCGGCTCGAACGGCGCAGGCAGGCGACTGGCGTCGGGGAAGATAGATTGGAGAGTAGCATTTGATGGCAATGAATCCCGCTACCGGCTCGATGGGACCGGACCAGTTTACAGAACAGGCTCAACAGGTGTTGGCAGCGTCTCAGCAGTATGTTCGCGAATTCCAACACAATCAGTGGGATGTGGAACATCTCGCACTCGCTCTTGTTGAACAGCAGGAGGGACTCACAGAGAAGGTCTTTCAGGAACTCGGTGTCGATACTCGTCGCGTAAGCATGGCATTCCGGCGGGCACTTCAATCCTATCCAAAGGTGGCGTATCAGGGTGCCCAGATTTACGCGACGCCGCGGATCCAACGGGTACTTGAGGCGGCGCGTCAGGAGGCACAACGGTTTCGCGACGAGTACATCGCCAGCGAGCATATCCTGATTGCGATAGCCGGAGAGAGGACCGGCGAGTCCGCGAAGATAATGGCGGATAATGGGATTACCCAGGAGAAGGTATATCAGGCCCTTCAGAAGGTCAGAGGTGGGCACAGGGTGACAGATCAGCATGCTGAGAGCAAGTACCGGTCTCTTGAGAAGTACAGTCACGACTTGACCGAGATGGCTAGGCACGGCAAGCTCGATCCTGTAATTGGACGGGAGAAAGAGATCCGGCGGACTATCCAGATACTGGCGCGCCGTACGAAGAATAATCCTGTGTTGATCGGAGACGCTGGGGTTGGAAAGACAGCCATTGTTGAGGGACTTGCCCAACGGGTAGTCTCCGGTGACATCCCGCGATCACTGCGTGACAAGAGGATCATGGCGCTTGACATGCCGGCGCTTGTTGCGGGCAGCAAATTCCGTGGTGAGTTTGAGGAGCGATTGAAGGCTGTGCTCGATGAGGTGCGGCAGGCCAGTGGCGAGGTTATCCTTTTTATTGATGAGTTGCACACGGTTGTAGGTGCAGGCGGCGCTGAAGGCGCTATCGATGCGTCAAACATGCTCAAACCTGCCCTGGCTCGTGGTGAGCTCCAGTGTATAGGAGCGACCACGCTTGATGAATACCGCCGGTTTATTGAGAAAGACCGCGCGCTTGAACGGCGATTTCAGCCGGTGTACATCGATGAGCCTGATGTCGACACCACCGTAGAAATTCTGAAAGGTCTGAGACCTCGGTATGAGGCCCATCACGAGACGGTCAAGATAGATGACTCGGCTCTTGTCGCAGCCGCGAAGCTTTCCGAGCGCTATCTCTCTGACAGGTTTCTGCCGGACAAGGCTATCGATCTCATCGATGAGGCGGCCAGTCGTCTGCGTCTCGACCTGGAGAGCGCTCCGAAGGAAGTCCAGGAACTTGAGCGACGCATACGTCAGTTGAGAGACGAAGAAGACTCAGCGGCACAACGTCATGACTATGAGAGAGCTGCTCTGCTCAAGGCCGAACTGGCGAGGCTTGAGACTGAGTACGAGGAAGCAAGACTGGCGTGGCAGGCTGAGAGGAAGCTGGACGGCACTGTGCGGGGCGACGATATTGCTGCGCTGATATCCGAGTGGACGGGGATCCCTGTGTCGAGGATGCTCGAGTCTGAAGCTGGCAAGCTTGTTCACATGGAAGAGCGACTCCATGAGCGCATTGTGGATCAGGAGGAGGCAGTCTCAACCGTCTCCGAGGCCATTCGGAGGAGTCGGGCGGGGCTCAAAGACCCGAAGCGGCCAATCGGCAGCTTCATTTTCCTGGGTCCTACAGGTGTTGGCAAGACAGAGTTGGCCCGTGCCCTCGCGTGGTTCCTGTTCGACGACGAAGACGCCATCGTACGGCTGGACATGTCGGAGTACATGGAGAAACACACTGTTTCGCGACTTATTGGCGCGCCTCCCGGCTACGTCGGTTTTGAGGAGGGCGGGCAGTTGACCGAAGCGGTGCGGAGGCGTCCGTACAGGGTGATCCTGTTCGACGAAATTGAAAAAGCTCATCCTGATGTGTTCAACATCCTACTTCAGCTTCTCGAAGACGGGCGTTTGACTGATGGGCACGGCAGGACCGTTGATTTCAAGAATGTGGTCGTCATCCTGACGAGTAATCTGGGCACGTCAGACTTCCAGCGTCAGGCCATCGGCTTTGCTCGTGGCGAAGAGATGGATGAGTCGGATATGCGCAAGAATATCGAAGCTGAATTGAAGCGTACATTCAGACCCGAGTTGCTCAATAGACTCGATGACGTGGTTATATTCAAGCCTCTGCGTGAGGAGCATCTGCAGAAGATAGTCGAGCTCATGTTGCGGGAGACTAGCGAGCGGCTGGCCGAGCAATCTATTACTCTCGAGGTCGACGATGCGGCGAAGAAGTGGCTCATTCACGCCGGCTACGATCCTGTGTTTGGAGCGCGACCGCTGAGACGTGCAATTGAACGGTACCTTGAGAATCCGCTGTCCTTGCGCATTCTTGGTGGCGAGTTCAGCGAAGGCGATCATATCAAGGTGAGTGTGAACGCTGATCAGTTGACATTTGCCAAGTGAGCCAGACGGGCGTGCTCCGGATTGGGGCATGCCCATTCAACGCAAGCCCTTTGTCAGTTATAATCTGTCTCTGTGGAGCAAGAAACCCCCCGGGCCGACCGTCGGCTCGCTGTTCTTTCTTTTATCGCCACGGCAATCCTCTGTGTGCTCATCATGCACCACAGGGAGTTCCTTGATGAAGTGTCGACGTGGGGCTACGTGGGGTGCTTCCTCGTGAACGTGGTTGCCAGCGGAACATTTGTCGTTCCTGGCATGGGGGCGATTATTACATTCACCCTCGGTGGAGTGTTGAATCCAGCGATTGTCGGACTTGTCGCTGGCCTTGGCGAGGCTACGGGTGCTGTGGGTGCCTATCTGACCGGGTACGGCGGTCGGGGTATTCTGACCAATGGTCGCCTCGAGGAGCGTTTCTCAGGCCTGATGAAGCGGCACGGTTCGAAAGCGATGTTCCTGATGGCGGCCCTCGTAAACCCCATTTACTACCCGTTTGCCGTGTGGATGGGGGTGCTTAGGGTCCGCATCGGAAGATTCTTCTTCTATACATTGCTGGGGAGGACGTTGAAGAATCTTCTGTTGGCGTACCTTGGTTACTTCGGCATGCGAACGGTGCTTCGGTGGCTGGGCATGGGTGTATGACTTGTGCGAACACGTGCGCATACGGTATATTTCCGTTGTTCCAGTGGGGCTGTAGCTCAATCGGG
>CAZODZ010000063.1:0-9580 GCA_964578745.1 uncultured Dehalococcoidales bacterium
AGATTCCGTTGACACCTCAGTTCGTGGGCCGGTCGGCCATTGTCCTGGCAGCCATGGTCACCCGGCGCGGACATCGTTCTCATGAAGAGCGACCCCCACACACAATACTCAATCCTATACAGTTTTCGAAGGCCACGTACCACAGGATATCGCAGAACCAAGCATGAGCGACGGGATACAATGTCCTGCAAGACCACCGTGGCTGGCGTGCCGTACCAGCGGGAGCCAATTCTGAATCCAGCACCACGCGCAATACGCATGCCACCGAGCACTGTAATTGTGGTCATTGACGCCTGCCTCGTGGGCCTGCGGGACTGGAGGCTCAGCTACTGAACTTGACAACTGCCAAAGAGGCGCTGTAGATTCAGCCCGTTCGCAGCAGGATGTGAGACTCATCAGAACATGACAGCATGTAGCAGCGTAAAGGCAATCAGCAGGCTGTTAGCCAGTGTTTCGCTTGCTGCAGTGCTCCTTCTTGGTCTGCTTCCCGGGATCGTAGAGGCGTGTTACGGTGGAAGATGCCCAACCGGCGAGGATACCGGCGAGACCAAAGTACAGGTCCGCATCACCATTACAGTCGAGCCGGAAGGCGCCGGCACGGTTGAGGTGGATGGCGAGGAGTTGACGGAAGAATCCTTCCTGATCACCCAGGGAGAGTCGGTGACCCTCGAGGCAGATCCAGCGCGGGGATACGTGTTCGCCGGCTGGTCCGGTTCGATTACAAGCACCGAGAATCCGCTTGTCACGCCCTTCTACAACAACAAGTCCATCACCGTGCACTTCGCACCCGAGGAAGACGAAGAGGAATCCACAGTTGCAGCTCTCTCTATCATTATCCCCGACGGGACAGAGGTCACGGAGCCGGACGGCAACGAGGTCTCGGAACTGACGGCCGACACTGTTCGTAAGCACGATACACCCGAGGGTATGATCATTGTCTCCCCAGTGTACGACCTGGGCCCGGACGGCGCCATGTTCGACCCGCCCTTGCCGCTCGTGCTGCCGTATGACAGGCACGAGCTACCCGACAACGTGGAGGCAACAGAACTTGTCATCGCGTGGTTCGACGAAGAGAACAAAGAGTGGGTAGAACTCGATTCAACCGTTAACGAGGACGAGGAAGTCGTCAAGGCACTGGTTGAGCACTTCACCGAGTTCTGTATTCTCGCTCCCCTGCCCGAGGAGGCGATGATTGCATCCAGTGGCAGCTCGCCCGGCTTCAGTTTCAGCAGCCTGGACGTGTCCCCGGTCGAACCCCGTGTCGGCGAGACCGTGACCGTGACGGTCGTTGCGAGCTACAGCGGCGGCGAGAGCGAGGCTGCCACGACCATCACTTTTGCGGTGGACGGAGTGGCGGTCGAAAGCAGAGATGTGATAGTACCAGCCGGCGAGTCACGCCACGTGGAATTCACATACACGCCCACAAGCGCGTCGGTGCATAGCCTCAGCGTGAATGGCCTCGAGGGCACCTTCGATGTAGCACCCTCCGCTCCTCCCGCGGCCCTCTCCGAGGCTGTGGCTCTCGCCGAGTCCGACTCATTTGAGCTGCCTTCGGTGAGCCTGCCGTCAATACCGAGCCTCCCGGCACTGCCGACGACAAAGGCACCGGATTTCATACACCACTGGTGGTGGGCACTAGCTGGCACGCTTACCACACTCGCGCTGGTCCTGACACTTCCGGTCATCAGGCGGCGCATCGCGCGGTACCGCTACGATATCTGACCTATTGCTGGATGAGATGCATCGAGCTGTCCCACTTCCTGCGACGTGTCTCGTCCCTCACGGACATCACTACAGAGACATCCGCCCCGCATGCAGCGCAGATAGCCTCGAGCACATCATCCTCATCCGGCGGGCAGCCCCCAACACATGGCGCTGAGCCCGCGAGGTCAGCGGAGCACTCGCCTACAAATGCCATCTTCTCCGACGGTTCGAAGTCCTCAGCGCCACCCACAACCAGGGTCAGGCCCTTGAGCCATTCTCCGTAGCCCGCATCACGGATATGATTGAGCGCGCTGACAAGTTCGGCTACGCAACCGCTGCAGAATGCCGGCCCGTACACGATGCGTATGTCCGGAAACCCTTGCATGAACAGGTCAAAAGACTGCTTGAACTGCTCTGCATGGTCGGCGACAGATTCACCGACCACTTCGATGTCCTGAAGTCCGGTGATGTAGCCATCACGCTTCATCGTCTCCCGAAGATAGAACACCGTCTGTGGATCGACACCCATGAGAGAACAGCCGACCACATCGACAGCGACAGCATCGGCGCCGGCCAGGATGAGGCCCATCACGCGCGAGTCCTCGGGGACCCTCCAGAACCCCTCTGCGGCCACGCTGGCGTCAACGACTGAGTACGTGGGGCGAAGGACTGAAAGCAGGTCGACGAGGGACGCGTTGATGCCGAGCATGTGCCCAGCGCGTTTCTCCGTCCCCGGCACACAACCCCAGAGGTTCTTCAACGCGATGGTGGCGTTGGTGCGGGGGTGAGTCTTCAATACGGGAACACTGATGACCACGTCCGCGTCCAGTATCGTGCGCGCGATGAGGATACGGTCCATCGCGAGTGGAGAGGGCACTTCGACCGATACCGGCTCGTCCGTGTTGAGATAGACACACGGCACACCAAGGCGTTGTGCAACTGCATCCGTACCGCTGAGCCGGAATACCTCTTCAGTGCTCAAGGAGGCATCATCATAGCCAGCCGGCGCCCCTTCGGCTATCGTTACCGATGCCGGCCTGAGATCAAGAACGGCCTTCGTTACCACCTCGGTCACACGGGCATCCGTAACGGCCCCGCTTCCAGACGGCGCCCGCCTCGCAAGGTTCGGTTTCACTACCACCCGGGAATCAGGCCTGATGAGGTCCATGAAGCCACCTGCAAGCTCCAGTGCCTGTCTCACAGCGGCATCGAAATCGCAGTCCTTCACCCTTGTGATAGCCACTCTGTTGCTCATGTCAATCCTCTCCTCCGTATTCCTGGAGCTTTGGCTAGTCCCCGATGACCTTGACAATCACACGTTTGCGGCGACGCCCATCGAACTCGGCATAGTAGATCTGCTGCCACGGTCCGAGGTCCAGCCTGCCACCCGTAATGGGGACGATTACCTCGTGGTGGATGAGAAGGCTCTTCAGGTGCGCATCACCATTGGTCTCGCCCGTGCGGTGGTGCTTGTAGTCTGAGCGAAATGGTGCAAGCTGCTCCAGCCAGCTGTCGATGTCCTCGATAAGGCCGGACTCGGCGTCATTGACATACACACCTGCCGTGATATGCATCGCGGATACAAGCACAAACCCTTCCTCGACACCACTGTCTCGCACAATGCGTTCAACATCGCCGGTGATATTGATATAGGCACGCTGGCTATCTGTGTTGAACCAGAGGTATTCAGTGGCTGACTTCACGCAACACCTCCTGGATGAGCAGTGGTGTCCGAATATGATACCCTGCCGCTCCCAGTGTGTCGATACGCAGCACGGCCCGACGCTTGCCATGTGTTAGCATGAAAGTCGTCACTGCTGAGAGAGGACAGGGGTGGCACACGTATGACAACGATAGTAGCGATCTCCGACTCACACATGGCGACCCCTGCCGGGTTGTCGAGCAGACTGCGTGACGCACTGAAGGCAGCCGACCTCATCATCCACGCGGGAGACCAGACGGAATCGACCTTCCTGGACGAACTGAAGACGTACGGACAGGTAGTGGCTGTAGCCGGCAACATGGACTCGACCGCGCTGAAGCTAAGCCTGCCGCAGCGCCAGCTGTTCACCGTGGAGGGCAAGACCATCGGAGTGGCACACGGCTCCGGAGCCCCCGCCGGTATCCAGCAGCGGGTAAGGGCCCTGTTTCCAGAAGACCCTGACATTATTGTCTACGGGCACTCGCACGTGCCCTACACCGGTACAGTCAAGGGCAGCCTGATGATCAACCCCGGTCCGGCCAGCTCGAGTTACGCCATAATCAAGGTGGGCAACGATACACGGGTGCAGATCGTACATCTCTAGCACCTGTTGTCGATCATGACTCCAGCCTGGACCTGGTCTCATTTCATATCCACCCCCAGGCACGGTCGCGACTCTTGAGGACCTCAAACGGATCGGCACCACACGCCTCACACAGCGTCCTGGTGACCACTTCTCCCGCCGAAGGACAACCAGCCTCGTTCAAGTACCGCAGTGCGGTCACAAGCGCGGCCGTGCAGCCGGAATCTCAACTTCTGCGAACTCGTCGGCAGTGAGGTTCCACAGCTCGACACCAGGACGCTTCGCCACATCTCATGTCCTCGACATATCAAGCGCCCCCTCAGTACTGTGGCTGAACTCGTCGTAGCCGGCACCACATCCATCACCGACAACGACGTGTCGGGATCCAAGGTCGAGAAAAAGTCTTGTGACGGCTTCCGTCACACACGCGTCGTGATGGACTGGACCCCGTTCACGAACGCTGCAGACTCCAGAGATTGGGCTTGACAAGCACACTCGAGGAGCTGTCAATAAGTTGCTCGAGTCCACCGGCGAGCTCCACCGCATGGCGGACAGCCGCGTCGATGCCGCCAGTTTCAACACGCGCAAACGCGGCCCTCCGTTCCTCGGTCACCTCCCGCATCAACCAACCACCCCTTTCGGGGCCACGTCTTGCGACGCGTAGCGAGCAACCAGGGAAGTGCCAAGGAGCCGGACTTTGCCAGCGCAGGCAGGTTCGGTCGCCATCCACCCGGCAGAGGCTAGAGCGTGATGCGCGTGCCGGCATTATTGAAGACAAAGGCGTCGCCAAACTCACGTTCAAGGGCACAAGCTGCGTGCATCCCTGTGCAATGCGACGCGGCGACGAGCTGGACGTCCAGGCGCTTGAGCTCCCTGATCGTCGATGCGATACGACTGTCAGAGGCGGGCTTCAGGTGGGTGCCACCTATGACGGCGTAGACACGATCGAGCCCGGTCAATTCCTGGCCACGCCAGAGGTGATTGATCATACCCCTGTGAGCACAGCCAAGGATGGCCACAAGCCCCTTTTCCGTCTTGATGAATATCGACTGATCATCTTCAAGGGGGTCAGGCTTGTATTCGCCATCCTCAAGGACCATCAGCATGGGATCGATCGTCTCAAAGTCATTCCGCATCGGCACCACCCCACTCGTCACAACGTTATCGCTCAGCCAGACAGGATCAGTCCCCATCACGAAGCGGGCGCCATACTTCTCGGCTTCCTCCTTCGTGAAGGGCACACCAATATAGTCGTACTCGGTATCAGTCACATAGTCGCATACATTATGTCCGCCGGGATGGTGTGCATACTTCTTGTCCCACATGCGGGGATGTCCCAGCACCTGCACAGGCTTGCGGATAAGGCTGAGAAGGTCGAGAAGTCCCCCCGTATGATCGAAATGTCCGTGACTGATTACAACCGTCTCCACTCCCGCAAGGGAGACACCGAGAGCGACGGCGTTCCGTGCCGCCGCCGAGGTAGTGCCGGCATCAGACAGGTACGTGCCGTCATCCGTCTCGACAAGCATACTGAGCCCCCACTCAGCAAGCACATTGACCCATCCAGCGGTATTCTCAACAAGCGTGGTGATACGAACAGCCATGGATTGCCTCCCATCACCCCGGATGTGCATCAAGATCTCGACCGGGGTCCCGGCAAGGATAGGAGACCTCCGCTTCGAAGTCAATGGCCCAGCGGCCGAGGACAGGCACGCCATACAGCATATACTCACAGGGAAACTCAGTCAGACGCGGTTGCATCGTGCAAGACAGGCCGTGCGATCACGTCGGTACAGTCACCAGGACATATCCACCAGGCACACCAGAAGAGGTGAACGAGGAACTGCGACTCACATACGTTGCACTGGCACGGGCATCAGTTGCTCAGCGACGGCGCGGCGGCGACCATGGAGCTGACATCCTGCGGTGCCGATGAACAGTCCTGTAACCCGCCAGGCGCGCCGGCGTCGACGGATGTCGCAGCTCGTATCTGCTCCACCTGGTCCTGATACAGCGGTTGCTCTCCCTGTCGTGAGACTGTCCTCAGACGTTATAATGCACAGCAGGACCACGCGTTCCGGCGATTCCGAGGTGAAACGATGGCGAACCATACACGGTCGATAATCCGCCTCAGGGGACTCATCCTCATCGCATGCGCCCTCCTGGGGACGGCTACAATCACAGGATGCTCAGGCGACCGGCCGCTGCCGGTGCCCGAGATCGACAACATTACGTTCGTCGAGGGGGAGGGCGATAACCCCGACATGTTCATCGTCACGTGGGAACCGGTCAGAGACGACCGCATTGAAGGGTATGCAATATACCGTGCCGAAGAAGGCATGGGCCCAACACAGGGTCCCAAGAGCGAGTTCGAACTGCAGGCCCTGACTATCGCGCTGCAGTACAAGGACGAAGATCTGCACGTGACCGAGCAATACCCGCGCACGAGGTACTACTATCGCATATCGGCTATTGCGGAGGATGGCCGGTACGGACCGATGTCGGAAGAGGTAAGCGTCGTCTACGACCCGGCAGCATAGAGCCGCGTGCCCGCATAACCGATGAATCCAGCCCGGAGGGAGTACCGCAGCAGTAGCCCGACACCTGTTAACGACAGCCAACGCTGGCAGCTCACAGCCGACAGGTACCGCTCTGGCCGGCAGATGGATCCGGTCCTTGCCGACCACTTCCGCCGGGTCTACCTCGATCTCGTTCGGCGCTGGGTACAACCAGGCACACAAGGCCTCATCCTGAAGACCGATGTGTTCGCCGAAGCCACGTGCCCGTCACGCGCGTTCTCGTGGGAACTGGCAGGCGCGGGAGAGCTCGTGTACGTCGATATCTCCACTCGCCTCACGAGGCAGGCCAGGGCGCATGCCGCGAGCCTGGGTTACGGAGACTCGGTATATACCGTGGCGGATGTCCGGCACCTGCCATTTGCAACAGACACGTTCGACCTCATAGTCTCCGATTCAACGCTCGACCACTTCGGTAACCGGGCGGATATCCACGTCGCGCTGCGCGAGCTGGCACGCGTGCTTCGTCCCGGCGGGACGCTTGTCATCACACTCGACAATCCACGGAACGTGACGCAGCCGCTTCTGAGCCTGTGGCTGAGGCTCGGTCTGGCACCGTATTTCATAGGCGCGACCCTGTCGAGGAAAGAGTTGGAGACGGCGCTCGCAGACATGCATCTCGACGTGATCCAATCGGCTGTTATCCTGCACCAGGCACGTTTCTTCACCAAGGCGGCACTGCGACTCATGCGCGCCACAAAGGTGCCGGGAGGGGAACGGCTGGCGCGCGCCGGACTTGCGCTCTCGGAACGACTCGCACGATGGCCCTCCTGCGAGTTGACAGGCCTGTTCGTAGCCGCCTGTGCCGTGAAGCCCCCACGCTGATCGTGTCGCCCTCCCGCAGTACCAGCGGGACTCACACGGTCCGCAAGCATCCTGCGGGCACGCCTCGCGACTGGCCACCGTACCAAGCGACATGCTGGCCATCCGTTGCCCGCCCGGTGATACCACAACGGGATGCATCCACCGATCAGCGCTTCCTTGAGCGCATCGCGAGTATCGAGACGCCAGTGGTGCCGGACACGGCAGTGTCTTCACCGGCCTTCGGCCGGTTCGCAGAGGGAGCCGCTATGCCGGTACAACAACGCGGCTACAAACACCATGCTGTACCCGCCTATCGGCGATGCGGACGGCCTGTCCAGGCGGGTGGGTGAGTACAGCGACTTTCGACTCGCTGTCCATCAGAACTCAGCTGCCGCGCCCGGCCCGTTACGAAACCATTTCCGACTGCGCTTCATCCTTCGTAGCTCTCGTGCCTGCCGCCACTTCACGCCGATGATAGCTGCCAGTTCCCGCGCCGTGTGCCTGTGACGGGTGAACTCGGCCACACGGAGGAGCACGGCAACACAAGGCGCGGGCAGTGTGCCACATCCCTTCCCCAGCGTAGCCACGACATCGACATAGGCACGTTGATTACGCGTCCAGTAGAACTTATAAGGCTCAGCACCACGCAAGAAGTCCACCTCTGCCAGCCCGGCCTTGACCGCTTCCCTGAACAGGAAAAGGTCGTGCAGATGCCCGATGCTGTATTCCTGATAGGCCAGCGTCCGGCCACTGCGTAACAGGTAGAGGACGCCATCGAGAACCAGCACGAAATGGGAAGAAACAGCCTCTCCATCAATCGTCATCCTGTTCACCCGCGCCAGCCCGCGCCGGTCAAGCCATCGTGCAGCAAGGGTGTGGAACCGGCGTACCTGGGGATTGCCGAACATACCGTCGATACCGACGGCGTTCCAGCGCTGCTGGTGAAGGGCATAGAGCTCATCCATGGCAGGTGCGACCTGCTCATCATGGCAATCCTGGAAGGAGACCTGGTGCCCGGCTTCGAGGCGCTTCTCCATTGTTTTCAGCCGGCTGCGACGCTTGGAGGAAAGACCGGGCCAGCGGTTATCACGGTCCCGGGGCAGCAGGATGTAAGGAGCGGCAGAAGAGCTGCGCACGCGCCAGCCAATGCCGCCCCGCGAGGCCATCTGCAGGTGCAGCTCGCGGAAGAAAGGAGAACCAGGCATGACGAGCCGCAGCCACAGGCACGTGACACCTTCCAGGGTGCTTCCACGCAGGTAGTCAGCGAAGGCCCTGGCGGCAGCCTGCTCATTGCCGGGCCCAACAAGGGCGATCATGTTCCGGCTGTCACCGGCAGCGGTCTCAAGTGCGCTCAGAGACACGGGGCCAAGAGGATGGCGTACGATCACGAGTGGCACGATAGCGACTACTTCTTTGCCACGTTCCATGACAAGAATGTGAAGCCTGTGGCCAACACCACACGTTTGGGCCCACGCATACACCCAGTCGAAGCAAAGGAATGGACTGCGGTTGGTGCAGCGCGACCATAGGCTCTCCCACGAGTCGCGCGCTCGTTCCAGTTCGCCAAGAGTCGAAAGGACCCGAATCCCGAGTCCAGTCGGCGAAGCTGCGACAGGATGACCTTTGTTCACCTGCCAGCCGCCGGCGGAAGACCCCTGGCCGGACCTCCGGGCAGCGGCTCCTCCTTCCAGTGCGACCATCGCAGCACCTTGATGAACCGGCCGGTACCCCGTATCTCCGGGTCAAGCTTCGCATGGACTTTCTGCGACGTGATGTTCGCAACGGCTACCGCATTCCGGCTGGTCTTGTAGCCGAGCTTCCGCAGGTACTCCAGGCGGAGGTAGTAGCCATACGCCATCAGTCCCTTCCCGCGGAACCTCTCGATAGTATAGGTGCCGCCCGTGCACGCCTGGCCACCGTTGAAATCAACGTGGTAAGGGGACCTGTCGATGGCCTCTTTCGCTCCTGGCGTGAGAGCAACCCAGCCGACGTGGGCAAGGCGGCGGTCAACGTAGATGCAGAACGCGATCGCACCATGTGCAAGCGTCCGCGGCGAATAGACAAACACCTTGCGGATATCCTCGAACCCTTCCTTCGCAACAGCATCGGCCTCTTCGTTTGTGCGAATGATGCGCACATCCCATGCATCAAGCCGGGGCAGAAACGCTTTCTCATCCCGCGGAATTAGCTCGTACTGATACAGGTACAATC
>CAZODZ010000064.1:0-9497 GCA_964578745.1 uncultured Dehalococcoidales bacterium
TTGCTCTACCACGCCGGGAGCAGATTCGGACACCGCAGCAACCTCATCCGGTCCAAGCGGTCTCTCCCACGCGGCACACAGGAGATGAGGCCCGAGCACATACGGATTGTTACGGTTTACCAGCGCCCGCTCAAAACGCCGTGAAAAGAAGAAACCCGGGTTGTGCATGAGGTACTGGTCCAGCGGGTTGTCCTGAGCAACGAGCACGCTGAGAGAAGGGTCGCCTCTGCGACCGCTCCTGCCCGCCTGCTGCCATGCGCTGGCCATATTGCCGGGATAACCAGCAAGGACCGTCGCGTCCAGATCGCCGATGTCGACTCCGAGCTCCAGCGCACTCGTCGACACCAGCCCTTCCAGTTCCCCGCTTATGAAGCGTCGTTCGATATCACGTCGGGTCTCAGCAAGATAGCCCGCCCTGTATGGGCTTATGCGCGCGGCCAACTCCGCAGGAAGGCGTTCGCGCGCGTAGATGTAGATGAGTTCGGCGACCCGCCTTGTCTTGGCGAAAACCAGGCTGCGGATACCATGGGAAACGAGCCTGCAGAGGAGTGAGCTGGCCTCCGTGTTGGCGCTTCTTCGTCGCCCCGTCCTCGCAGCCAACACAGGTGGATTCCAGAAGGCGAAGTACTTCTCACCGTGAGGACCATCCATTCCTTCAACACGAACAAACTCGACGCCACAGAGTGCGGCGGCATGCTCCGCCGGATTGGCTATGGTCGCAGAGCAGCAGATGAACACCGGCTCAGAACCGTACAAGAGGGAGATACGTCGCAACCTGCGTATGAGGTTGGCAACATGAGCACCGAAGATCCCTCTGTAAGTGTGTGCCTCATCTATCACCACATACCTGAGTCCAGCCAGATAGCGGGACCACAGGCCATGATTGGGCAGGATACCAAGATGGAGCATGTCCGGGTTGGTGAGAAGCACACGACACCGCTTCCTGATGCCCGGCCGTTGCTCCTGAGGAGTATCGCCATCAAACGCCTCAACAGTGCCACGGCCGAGGAGACCGGCAGACAGATGTCTCAGAGAGGCAAGCTGGTCCTGTGAAAGGGCTTTGGTCGGGAACAGATACAGTGCCGTGGCGTGCTCATCCCCAGCAAGCGTATCCAAGGTCGGGATCTGGTAGCACAGGCTCTTACCGCTCGCGCTCGGCGAATCGATAACAACATGGTTTCCGTCGAGGACAAGATCGATAGCCTGTGCCTGATGACGGTACAGGATAGCGATCCCCATCTCCCGCAGTCGCCGCACTACCACAGGCAGGAGCCTGTGAGAAGGGGTACCATATACACCTTCCGACTCGGCGATCCGCTCGACGTGGACGAGTTCGTCCCGGTACTCAGGATCAACCACTAGCTGATGCAGGAACGCCGAGGGGTGCATCAATCAACGGGGAACGGAAAGACCTCTATTGCCACATCCAGGACCTCGACTTCAGGATAGTTCTGAACGATGAAGTTCACCGCCGCCTCCATCGTCTCACGCGCGTGATCGACGCGGTTACTTACGATTGCCAGGCCTATCGTGCCCAGTTGCCAGCGATCGATGTTGTCTACTTCCGCGGCCGCCACGTGAAAACGGTTCTGGACCCTCGTTATCGCAGACTGGACGACCTGTCGCTTGCCTTTTAGCGACTGGTTCTCAGGCAGGCGAAGCGTGACCTGGCTTACGGCGATGTTCATATGCTGAAGGCCCGGAATATGCGGCTGTCACGCGTATAATAGGGCACCAGCGAGGTGACTTCAAACATGAGCTACTCCGTGGAATGGAAGGGCGATCACGTCAGGCTCCTTGACCAGAGCCTGCTGCCGTCAGAAGAGCGATACATCGACATTCGCACAAGCGACGCCATGGCGGATGCCATACGTACGATGAAGGTACGCGGCGCACCTGCAATAGGAGTGGCGGCCGCTTATGGTGTGGTCCTGGCTGCCCTCGCGACAGGGAGTGTGCCGGTGCAACAGCGGGTCACTGCCATCGAGAGTGAGATAGACAGACTCGCGGGAACAAGACCTACGGCCGTCAACCTGTTCGTCGCCCTGGAACGGATGCGGACAGCCTTGCACCACGCACCAGTCGAGCGTATCACCAATTCGCTCCTTATAGAGGCGCAGGCAATCCACGATGAAGAGATACGGGCCACCATGAGCATCAGCATGTATGGCGCCTCGCTCATTCCACCAGGAGCCACCGTATTGACGCATTGCAATGCCGGCGCCATAGCCACCGCGGCACACGGTACGGCGCTCGGAGCCATCATCCATGCCCATCGCCAAGGCCACCTCGAGCGCGTCTATGCAACGGAGACGCGACCTCTGTGCCAGGGTGCGCGTCTCACTGCGTGGGAATTGACCATGGCACACATACCCACCACAGTGATAACTGATAGCATGGTCGCTTATGTCATGGCGCACTGCAGCATAAGCTGTGTGATGGTTGGCGCCGACCGGGTTGCAGCAAACGGCGACGTGGCGAACAAGATCGGCACGTACGGCATAGCCGTGCTCGCCAAGGCGCACAGTATCCCATTCTACGTCGCCGCGCCGCTGAGCACCATAGACTTGAATATACACCGAGGGGATAGCATACCCATCGAACAGCGCAGCCCATCCGAGGTTGCAGAGATAGGCGGCCGGAGGATTGCCGCAAACGGTTGTGAGATACTCAATCCGGCGTTCGACGTAACCCCCCACTCACTCGTGACCGCCATCGTAACAGAGCGCGGTATAATAGAGAGGCCGAACAAAACAAGGCTGCATGAGGCCGTTGGAGGTCAATGCGAAAGGAGGTCGTAGCATGCCAATATACGAATATTACTGCCCCAAGTGCAAGGACGTGTTCCAGCTGCAGCGGCCTATTGTCGACTACAGCAAACCGGCTTCTTGCCCGAGGTGCGGAGGCGAGTCACAGCGCCTGCTGTCCAGTTTCGCATCGAAGATCGACTACAACCTGCAGATACCTAACAAGGAACCGTTCCGGAAGCTTGATTGATACAGACCAAGCGGGAGGTGCGCATGGAGCTATCTCCTCTGGCCCGACAGCGACTCGAACGCATAGGCAAACTCTCCCCTGCGGAACAGCAGGAGCTTTCCGACGAAAGAGAGACTGAGGCAGTATTGTCGCCATTCTTCGCCGGTACAAGCAATGCCGACGAGCTGTGGCAGAAGGTCAAGGCTCTGTCAGAACACAGGGGAGAGGAAATCATACGGCGGATCCAGATGAGGCTCCTCGACACCGTGCGTCTGCACACGGGTGAGGATGACTTCAATCGCATGGGTGAGGCGCTACTGGCACTCGAGACGCTCAAGGGATCGCGCGCATACTCAACCATCGAGATGCTGCTTGGCTCGATAGCCTCGCTCAGGCAGAGATATGCTGAGATGCGGCAACAGGCGTACGAACAGCTTCGACAACAGGTCGACCAGCAGGTCCGAGCACAATCGGATGAGGCAAGACGACAGGGATTGCTCATGGATACCGAGTCGACGGTCGAAGCAAGCGTCAAGTCGACTCGCGAATGGCACGATTTCATATCCAAGCACGATGCAGCAGCCCAGGAGGCACTGAACGACTACGTATCGCGGATTGAGGCCTCGCTCTAGCTGCTGAAGTGGGACAGGTACATCAACCAATCAATATAGAGGAGCGTGCGGGTGATAATCGCCGGCACGCTCCGTGCTTGCGGCCACCCGCGACGGGACAACGTGGGCGAGTGACATCTGGATCTCCCACACGAGAGCCACAGACACACGGCACCACCGATGTTCTGTATTCCGCAACTCCGGTAATACCAGGCTAACCACGACTCCCACTCAATCAGCAAAGTCAGCCGCCACATGTGAAAGCCGGAATAGTCGCGTGCCACACCATCCCACCCCGCAGTCCATTCTCCTCCACAGGCACCACAGAGAGATCTGCTTCGTCAGGAACCAGTACTTCGGGCACTGTCATAGCACTCGCTGAACCATCTCATTGTTGACAACTAAGCATCATGCCCAGTATGGTTAGTATGATCATTACGATCATTATGATCGTCCCACTCAGCTTGACCGTCATGGCGAAGGAGGTGATACATGCTCAAGATGATATCGGCACAGAAAGCAAGACAGAACTTCGGCGAGTTGATGGATGAGGTCCGACTCAGGGGTGACCGCTACATAGTGAACCGCGGGGACAAGCCGCTGGTCGCCGTCATCCCCGTTGAAGAGTACCTCGCCTGGGAGCAGGCAAGGGAGAGGCTTTACCGCCGCATCGTAGAGATGCGCGAACGTAATCGACAGCAGGAATCGGAGGAGATCGAACTCCAGATCAGACAGGCAATAGAAGCCGTGCAGTGAAGCGATCCCGCCTCGCGAAACCCATGTGGAGAATCGTACTGGACAACATCGTCCTGACCAGCGCACTGCTTAACCCACACGGAGCGGCAGCACGCCTGCTCGACTTCGCCTACGATGGAAGACTGCGACTCTTCACCACCGACCGCATACTCAGCTTTGAGAGGAGAGTGCTGCGCAACACGTCTCTCTCTCGCCACCATGGGCGCGCAAAGAAAGATGTCGCAGAAATTGTACGAGACCTGCCCGTCCTGTTCTGCCTTGTCCCTGATCCGCGCGAAAGCCGGCGAACAAAAGGGGATTTTGTGTCAGAGCTGTTGAAGTGTGCGACAGTCAGTCACGCGGATTTCATAGTAACATCCATGGCCCTGTCCGATGAGACAGCACAGCAGGCAGGTACTCGCATAGTAAAGGCCGACCAGCTTGTCAAGCTGGTCGGCCGTGAACTGTAGCAACCGGCCTCAGCGACTGATGCGGGTACCAGCACCCGCAACAACACTTTCCAGTTCCTGGAGCGTACACCAGTTGATATCGCCGGGAATAGAATGCTCCAGCGCCGCGTACGCATTGCCGTAGCGCAGGCCCTTTTCTGCATCTCCGGTCGTATAGCCGTAGAGGAAGCCTGAAGAGAATGAATCGCCCGCGCCTACGCGGTCGATGATCTCAACGTCGTACGTTCTGTCTTCGTACACTTTGCCGTTGGCGTACACGATGGCGGTCCACCTGTTCCTCAAAACGCTCAGGTCAGTCCGGATCGTGATACAGACAGCCTCAAATTTGAACCTCTCGGCCAGTTTCCGCGCGACCTCCTGATAACTGCCCGCAGTTATTCTGAGGACTTTCGCGGTATCCTCTTCCGTTGAGATAAGGACATCGACATATTCCATCAGTGGTTCCATCACGCTGTTGGCCTCATCCTCAGTCCACAGTCGCGCGCGATAGTTGAGATCACAAGCGATCTTGCATCCCGCAGCCTTGGCAGCCTTCAGCGCCTCAACAGTGGCTTCAGCCGCACTGGAACTGAGGGCAGGGGTGATGCCGGTGGTGTAGAACCACTTTGTACCAGGAAGAAATGCTGACCAGTCAACCTCGCCAGGCTTTATCCTGCTCATGGCGGAGTGGGCCCTGTCGTAGATTACCCTGCTCGCCCGCGGCGATGCCCCGAACTCCACGAAATAGATACCGACACGGTCTCCCTTCGTCCACACGATGTGAGATGTGTCAACACCCTGCTCGCGTGCCTTGTCCCGGATGAAGTGTCCGATCGAGTTGTCGGTCAGCCTCGACACCCAAGCGGACTTGAGACCGAGTCGGCTTACATTGCAGGCCACACTCATCTCCGCGCCACCTGCATTCGCTTCAAACGAGAAGGCATGCTCGATTCGCCGATAGTTGGGGGGTGAAAGCCTCAACATGGTCTCGCCAAAGGTAACTATGTCGTACATGGCACAGCACTCCTTTCACACGCGCAACTTCTAGCTGCGACCCTTCTTTACCGCCTCGATAAACTGGCGAGCTCTATCAGATATGACATCGAACCTCTTCTCTGCAAGGGCCTTCTTATCCACAAGGGCAGTGGCTACAGAGACGCAGACGGCGCCTGCGCGGATGAATTCCGGCGTGTTATCGAGGTTCACACCGCCGGTGGGCGTAAGACGGACCTGCGGCAACGGCCCCTTGATATCCTTGAGATACTGTGGCCCCACGACGCCGGCGGGGAACACTTTGACGATGTCTGCACCGGCATCCCATGCCGCAAGTATCTCTGTCGGGGTAAACGTGCCCGGTATTACGAGCTTGCCGTAGCGGTGCGCCATCCGTATCACCTCGATGTTCAGGTTGGGACTGACGATGAACTCCGCGCCGTTCAGTATCACAGTCCTCGCCGTCTCAGCATCGAGCACGGTGCCTGCTCCAAGCAGGATATCATTAGGAGCAATCTTCTTGAATTCCTTGATAGTGTCGATTGCTCCGGGCACGGTCATTGTTACCTCGATCGCCTTCACGCCGCCCTCCGCAACAGCGTTGCACACATCTAGCGCCTCCTGTGCGGTAGCAACCCGCACAATCGCAATCACTCCTGTCTCAACAATTTTGTACAGGTTCTCAGACATAGAATCCATGTTTCCTCCCTCCAATTGCTCCGGTTAACTCAATGCCACCGCCGATTTTCTCAGCGACCCCTTTCCGCCTTGGCCTGGGCCAGCCTCTCTTCGAAATCCTTGCGCGCCGGCGTGAATATTTCGAGCATCTCGCAGGGCTCCTCGTGAGTCATGCCTGCATGTTCAGCGTTGGAGGGAATCCACATTACTTCCCCCTTCGCAAGGCCATACAGCTTGCCGTCCAGCAGGATGTCTATGTTCCCGGAAAGCACGTAGATCATCTGCTCGTGCGGATGCCTGTGTACCGCTCCTTCAGTGTGCGGCTCCATCTTGGAGAAGCTCAGCGTGAGATCCCTTCCCGGCACAATGCGAGTGGTTGTGCGAGGCCCTAGGGAAAACTCCGGCACTTGCAAGACCCGCGTAACATGGTGCTCTCGTGCAGTCTCTTCGGCTCGTGGATATTGGCTCACAATACCTCCTCAAATTGTCAACGCAGCTATTGTGTCATTCAAATGCGGAGCCTTCAAGTTGGCACTATGCCCGGCCTCAAAACGACGTGTTTCACGGATGAACACAGGACCCACACGGCCCATTGAAAATGTCTTCCCCAAAGCAGTATGTTGTAATCACCTGTGCGGCCAATTCACGGGGAAGGTCGGGGATGGCCTTACCCCCGTCGTTAGTCCCAAGGCTAATTGGAGTCATGCCGTGGTCTCTGCGTACTCCTGCGGGGTCGGGCCGCCAAGAGAGCCGTGCAGCATGGCACTATTGTAATCCTTCCTCCATGCTTCGATGATCTCACGTGCCTCGGCGAGGCTCAGGAACCAGTTGCCGCTTAGTCACTCGTCCCGCAGCGCTTGTCTATCGCCGAACTATTACCTGCTTCAACACGATTGGTGACAGCTTCGGTCCGCTGCTACCCACTTCCACAAAGCCGTCCATGCATCACCACCGGCCGAATTACGACACTCGCATGACAAATGCAGATTACCTGGCGTCGACACAACGTGCTCGTGTACTCAACCACAGGGTCCCTGAAGCGCACAGTCGCGTAAGGGCAACGGTGACAAGGCGCAGCGAGGCACCCCGCAGGCATGGCAGCACCCCCTAGGCCCCAAGAGGGTGTTCAACCAGCGGCGTCTCAAGCATTTCGTCGAGGCTTGCCCCAGCGACACACATGGGAAGCACATCCTCTTCAGGCTCGACGGAGAATTCCAGTAGAAAAGCCCCGGGGTACGTCCGGGCTCGCTCAATTGCAGGACCAACATCTTCGGGCTTCTCGACACGTCTTGCCGCCACGCCGTACGCCTGTGCAAGCATGACAAAGTCCGGGGTGCGCAGCGCCACGTCTACATACCTCCGTTGGCAATAGACTTCCTGCAACTGTCGCACCATGCCATGACAGCCATTATTCATCACAGCGATCTTGACAGGGAGGCCCTCCTGAGCAACCGTCGCAAGTTCCTGCATGGTCATCTGGAAGCTCCCGTCACCGGCAACCACCCATACAGTCTCTCCAGGGCAGGCGACCTGGACGCCCACCGCAGCTGGCAATTCAAAGCCCATGGTGCCAAGCCCACCCGATGTGACCAGCCCATTGTGCCGCGGCGACGCATACTCCTGCGCGGCAAACATCTGATGCTGCCCTACTCCAGTGACAATAATGGTCTTCTCATCGGCGCTTCGGCAGATGGTGCGAATAACTTCACGAGCGCTCAGCCTTGTACCAGGCTTGTGGAACGTCAACTGGTACTCGTGCCTCCACTCCTCAAGCTGTGACAACCACCCAGACCTGTCCACCGGCTGCACATGAAGACACAGCTGTTTCAATACCGCTCTCGCATCACCCACGAGAGACAGAAAGGGTACGATGTTCTTCGATATTTCGGCCGGGTCAATATCAACATGGAGCACAACTGCGTTACGAGCGAAGTCGCTCGTGCGCATCGTGGAACGGTCACCGAATCTGGTCCCAAGCGCGAGGACAAGGTCAGCATTCTGAACAGCACGGTTCGCATACACTGACCCGTGCATTCCGAACATGCCAAAGTCAAGTTCGTGCCCCGGGGGGAATGACCCAAGGCCGAGCAATGTATGTACAACAGGGGCCTGCATCGTCTCGGCGAGCTTGCGCAGTTCTTCATACGCGCCCGCGACTATCACTCCCCTGCCTGCGATGATCAGTGGCCGTTGAGCACTGTTCAGCAGCTCCGCAACACGGGCGACCTGACCCGGCTCAACCTCAGCACGTGCCCGATATCCGGGAAGGTTGACGGTCGCCGGATACGAAAACTCGACCTCGGCAACCTGAATATCCCGAGGCAGGTCGACAAGGACAGGACCGGGGCGCCCCGTCTGGGCAATATGAAACGCTTCTTTGATAATGCGTGCCAGGTCGCGAACATCACGCACAAGGTAGTTGTGTTTTATAATCGGCAGCGTGACGCCCGTTATGTCGCACTCCTGAAAAGTATCCTTGCCGATGGATGAGCTTGCCACCTGGCCCGTGAGGACGACCAGCGGCGTCGAATCCATGTATGCGTCTGCAATTCCGGTGACAAGGTTGGTCGCCCCCGGCCCAGACGTGGCTATGCAAACCCCCGCCCGCTGCGTAACCCGCGCATAGCCGCAGGCCGCGTGAGCAGCACCCTGCTCGTGACGAACAAGAACACGGCGGATCTGAGGATAATCGGCGAGGGCGTCATATATCGGCACCACCGCACCACCGGTAAGGCCAAAAAGCACCTGCACTCCTTCACGCAGCAGGCTTTCGCAAAGGACTTGTGCGCCATTCATCATGTTGTATCCTCTCTTCCTTCACTTTTGCCCTATCAACACTCACACCATCAACAAAGAAGAGGGGCCCTCCACCCGGGAGGGCCCCTCTCTCAATTCACTGGACTCGTTTTGCTAGCTAGCCTGACAGCCTCCCGGTGCGCACAAACGACGCACAACCACAAGTACGTGGCTAAGCATGAAGACTCCGAGAGCAACAGAGCTGTCCATGACTGAGTTACATAGTAGGATGATGCGATTCTAGTGTCAAGACACAGTC
>CAZODZ010000065.1:0-9396 GCA_964578745.1 uncultured Dehalococcoidales bacterium
TCAACATGGGCCTGCTCTGGGTGCTCACCGAGCTTGCCGGTCTCTATTATCTGCTGTCGTCGGTGATCGCAGTGGAGACGGCCATAGTCAACAACTTCGTGTGGAACGATGTGTGGACATTCCACGATCGCAGGCAGCCCGGTTGGCTCGAACGCCTCAAGCGTCTGGTCAAGTTCAATGCGGTGAGTGCAGGTGGATTGTGCATCAACGTGGCGGTTCTGTGGCTGTTCACCGACCAGTTCGGCTTTCATTACATGGTGGCTAACCTCGTGGGTGTGGCCGCGGCGACAATGTGGAACTTCTTCGCGAACATGAAATGGACGTGGAGCTTCGACGCCGCGACCGGCGCCCCAAGGTGAAGGTGTGTACCACAGCAGGCGTGACCAAGATGGGCTGTGTTACCGCTGCATTGGGTATGGTGGGGCCACAACGTGGTCTGCTACCCTGCTTGACCGGGATCCATGCCGATTCCCATGTTTGTGGAAGTGATAATTGCATAGCGGCCTGATGCCGCCGGCCTTGACCTGCAAGCACCTTCTTTCTGCAAGGGGTTCTTGCTCATACAACGCGCGAACCCCTGCAGGGTGTCGTCACGGCGCAGGCGTATATAGTCACGAACATGAATCGGTGCGGCGTGAGTGAAATGACCCGCGTGTGGCGTCAGCATTCTGGCTGGATTACTCTGGGCATCGTCCTGGCGGCGGGCCTGTCGCTTCGATTGTGGCGCATACACAGTCTCTTCGCGACCTTTCACGACTATGACCCGGGTGCCTATGTGCTGGGAGCTAGGTTCATCTCCCAAGGTCTTGTGCCGTACCGCGACTTTGTGCTGGTGCACCCACCGCTCTATGATTTCGTCCTTGCCGGCATCTACCGTCTGTTTGGCTACGACTTCTTTTATGGGCGCTATCTTTCGGTCGCGCTGTCCGCGGTCTGCATCCTGCTCGTGTTCTTTCTCGGTCGGCGTCTGTACGGTCGGCGTGCCGGCCTCGTTGCTGCGGCACTCTTTGCTGTTGAGCCGATGATGGTCTACTTCGGACGGAGGATTGTGCAGGAGTCGCTGGGAATCACCTTGGTTCTCTCTGCTGTCGCACTTGTCCTGCTGTATGTGGAGAAGCACCGTCACTGGCTGCTGTTTGTCTCAGGGCTGTTCCTGGGACTGGCAATCTCGGCCAAGTACGTATTCGTGCCTGTCTCGGCGGGCGTGCTGATTGCGCTGGCATTCGTCGAGATGCCTGCTTCACTTCGTGGCAGTATCGCTCGGCTCGGCAACGCGGCCTTCTGGGCGGCGTATATCTGCGTTGCGGGTCTCTCCTATGCCTTCCTCTTTCTAATCAGGATGGTTTTCGGCGTACCCGTGTCAATTCCAATGATTGAGCCTCTGTTCTTGAATGCCCCCGATACATCGGTCTTCCTGCTCGTGTTTGTCGTGCCGTTGTATCCAGCCTCCCGGCTGGCTGGCTTGTCACTGCCGCTCGCGGGTTGGGCTGCAGCGTTATTGTCATGGTGCAGGACCCGGGCCTTCTGGCTGATGGTGGCAGGAATCGGCGTCGGGTTTTTCGCCGTCACGGGCTACTTCTGGGTGGCGCTTCCTGGAGAGTTCATCACTCAGACTGTTGTATGGCAGGGGGAGCGGCCGGCTGCCGAGCTACCCTCTCTGCTTGCGTTGGCCAGGATGGCCCCGCTCTTGCCGAGCTTCTTTCGGATGTCCTGTCTCTCAGTTCTCTTTGTGGTGCCGCTGGTTTTGATACTGATGCACCGTCACACTTTCAGGACGGCAGATTGCTTCATTGTGGTGTTGCTGGCAGTAACGGTTCTTATGTCACAGGTCTTTTTCCAGCTCCCCAGGTATTACGCTTCCATCTTTCCGTTCATGCTGATAGGAGTTGCGAGCCTGATCCCCTCTGTGAACCGTTGCACGGCAGTTGTCTGGCAGCGGGTTGGCGCGATACTCGTCACGGCGCTCTTTGTACTTGCGGTCTGCCTCAGCATGGCCCTTCTTGTCAACTACAGTGGCTACGATGTATTTGTTCCACGCATAGGTACTGGTGAGCGTGTCTCGTATGAAACAACCGCCGCCTATCTGCGGGAAATCGGTGCGAAGAGGGTTTATGCTACCAACCCTATCTATGCTGCCATGGCACCGGGGACCGAAAGCAGCAGGCAGTTCGACACATTTGCGCTTGTATGGCTTGAACGCCGTTCTCCGGAGGAGATAGTGAACACCCTTCGAAGTGAGGGGGTCGATTACATACTTGTGGACCAGTGGGCGCGCTGCTGGGGGCCGCCATACAAGGAAGGAATCGATAATTTCGTCGCGGCCATTCGCCGACACGCAGCCCTCGTGAATCTGATAGATCCGGAATCACCTCTCATGGTTGAGGTGTACCGACTTGATGGTGCGACCGATTTGCTCTCCAATGGTGAGTTCGAGTACTGGTCTGACTGCAATGGCCGTGCCGTTCCATTGGGCTGGAATCCGGTCTTGATTTCTAGCGATAGCGACGTGGTGGGACTTGAACCCTCTTATCTGGGTGGTATGGGCGGCGTTGAGCTATCGGTATATGAGGATGGAGAAGCGGCACCGGGGTTCCAGGCGACGCATGCGGGGCTCTCACAGAGAACGAAATTTCCAGAGGAGGACATACTACTCACTGTCCGACTGGATGTCGCAACGGAATCGGTCGGAGTGAGGCCGCTAGGCCTGTCGGTTCACTTCATTGACGGCCGGGGGCACTCAGTTACGATTGGATTCTCGGACGCTATTCAAGAGGAAGTCGTGACTCGTGCGAGGGAAGGTACTCAGGTCGTCGTCATGCGTCCTGCGCCTCTTCATCGATGGTCGAGCCATGCAATCTCACTGCGCCAATACTGGTTGGCTGAGGAATGGGGTGTGCCTGCCGATGTACAGATGTTGATTGTCTTGTCCGCCCATTCAGATTATCCTGGTTACTACACGTGTGGCATCGCTTCGGCCATACTGCGGCAGCAAGGGGATGTCCCTCAAAGGTAGCTGTGTGGACACACGTGGCCCGAGGTGACCTCGCGACACGGTCAGTCGAGAGATGGCGTCGACGTGTCAAGGGGGGTCATTTCGTAGCCGTCCAGGCGGATCCCGTCTCCTTCCGCGACCCACATGCGTACCTCGAGATCGGATACATCCTCGTTCAACACGATACGTGCGGAGACAAGCACGGCCGTCCCGGAGCTCTCTGTAGCAGTAATTGGAAACGCAGCATGCACGATCGCGCCCTCGCCCGAAACTACATCCACGAACGCCGACGATACCGCAGGTGCCGAATCCACCACTACTAGCCGGTACTCGCCAGCGCTCATGTGGACGTAAGGTCCGTATACCAAGTGTCCCTGGCGGCCGTCGGAGTAGAGGCAACCATCACGGTACTCGCCCACTTTGGAAGGCAGATCGGCCAGTTGTGAACCGTAGCGCTCCAGGCTGTGGCTTGCTGGTAAACGGGGTGAGTCAGCGTGATCCCCTTCGCCGACTGGTTCGCAGCTGGTCATATCCTTTTCACTGTCTTTTACAACGAGATACAGCCCGGAATAGACCTCACGACCCACCACCGTCACGCCAGGGACGTTCTGCAGCGGGGCAAGATCATACGTTAGAAGGGGCCCGTCGCAGTCCCTTAGCCAGTCGACAACGTGCATTCTGCGATAGGCGTAATCGTACAAATAGAACAGGTGGAGCCGGAAGCGCTCCTTCTGGAACAGGCTGGCATCGGGAGGCATTTCGGGATTGAAGCCGACGCAGCTGCCGGGCTCGAATTCCGTTCGGACTATCTCTACGATCGCTGTTGGCTTGCTGTAGAGATTCAGTATGTTCTGGTGAAACCGGGCGGCGTTCACATCCGAGAACACGAATGTGCCTGCCAGTAGCGCCAGTGCCGTAGCCATACCAGGTCTTCCCTCACACTTCGCCACCTGGAAAAGGAACACGCCGAGTGCCCCGACCGACATCCATATCAGGAAGTGGTTGATCGACACCAGCTGCTCGGGCCAGAAAGAGGTCGTATTGACGAGATTGTAGTTGCCTTGGGCGCTTCCGGTGAGCGCCAGTGCCAGTCCGCATGCAACCAGTGCGCCCGCCATTGCCGGCAGCCAACGCCGCCGGTTCGTTGCCAGCAAGCCGAAGGGAAGCAATGGCAGCAGGAACCCCTCGGCATAGCGGCCATAGATCCAGTAGTCGACCCTGCTGTGGCTTCCCAGTGAGAAGAAGACGCTTCCCATCAGGATGACACCTGCCATGCAGAGGGGAATGAGCAGAGAGACGTACGTGATTGTGACGTTGCTCCACGCGTTATCCGCGACCGCATTCCGATAGTGCTCTCTGGCTAGACGAACGAGTTCTACGAAGCCGAAGACTGCGAGGCCGAGGCTGCCGATGGCCAGGTATGACATCTGCCCCAGTGCGCTCACCACCGTGTCCCGCCAGAATGCCGCTCTCGTGAGGTGAGAAATCACGTTCAGCGGTGACGGGTATTGCCCGCCCGTGGTGGAGAAGCCTGGTGCGGTTCCCACTTCAATGAGCCACTGTTGCAGGCCGTACTTAAACGTGAGCATCAGGACGGTCACGAGCGCGACATGCAGAATGAGCGACCTGACCCGTCGCCTGCTGATTCCAATGCCAGCGAGAGCAAGTGTCGACGCTGCGACCGCGGCCAGGCCTGTGGGATGGACCCAGTAAAGGAAGCCGACTGCCAGGGAATGGGGCACGACCGAGCCGGCTCTCTGCAAGTCTATGCGCAGGGCGGTTACCAGTGACAGCATGAATATGAACACGATTGCGGTGGTCGCGAAGGCGTACCCCGACATTGTCAGCCAGGTGGGATAGAGTGCTGCGACCACAACTGCGCCGAGGCGGTGCAGGGGTGGGCGCTCGGGGAACAGATGGACCACCACGCGATGCAACATGAGAAAAGAGCCGGACCACATCGCTGCATTGAGCGCCATGACAGCTTGCCAGATGTGTGACGGGTCTGAAAGGAGCCGGAAGAGCGGTGCGAGTAACAGCGAGTAGCCTGAATGTGCAAATCCGGAGCACTCGATGTTGTAGCCGGCGAGGCGCGCTGCGTTGCTCAGGTAGCTTATCTCGTCGCTGAGGTAGGCGGGGCCGTTGTACCTGCTGCTGACGAGCCAGAAAAGGCCGAACACGATGCAGGCAAGTAAGCAGGCTGCGCGTGTCTCGCCCAGGCGCCGTCCAGGAATCGGTACTGCCATTGCGGGCTCCGGGGCTCTCATGGCTTGCATCCGCTCAGCCGGTACCTCTCTCTTGTTGCTTGTGGCCTGTTCGCTGCCGGTATGACTTGTGTCGGTGCCGACTCCTGTGGCGCCTCGGGCCGGGCTCGGGGCTTCGGCTTCATGTCAAATGGTCGGAGAGAATCGGGCATCGTGCTTCGACCAACGCAGTGTCTTGGCGCTGCCGGATTCTCCTCGCTGCGTATGCGTGGCCGATAGCTTTCGGGCTGTTGTAGGGCACACTACCGGGGCCTCTACTCGTTTGTGCGTGCTGTGCTAGTACGTGGCGCTCGGAATGCGTCGGCCGACTATCTCCTCGACTTCATCGCGGTTCTGGGAGTATTCGAAAAGTGTCTCGGCGCTGATGGCGCCCTGCAGGTAGAGCCTGGCCAGCGACTGGTCCATCGTCATCATGCCGCTCTTTGTGCTCGTCCTGATCACGTTGTGGAGCTGGTGTATCTTGCCCTCCCGTATCAGGTTCTTCACTGCCGGCGTGCCGAGCATGATCTCCACCGCTGCGATTCGTCCCTGTGTGCGCATCCTCGGTACCAGTGTCTGTCCGAGCACCGCGATGAGCGTGGCCGCCAGGCGTATCTGTGCCAGGTACCGCTGGCTCGGCGGGAACAGGCCCACGATGCGATCGATTGCCTCCGGTGCACCGGTCGCGTGACCGGTGGTCAGCACCAGGTGGCCCGTCTCCGCCACGGTCAGCACCGCGCTTGCCGTCTCTACATCGCGTACTTCGCCCACCAGTATCACGTCGGGATCCTGCCGCAGCACGTGCTTGAGCGCCGAGGCAAACGAGAGGGTATCGGTGCCCAGTTGGCGCTGGGTGATGGCGGAGTAGATGTTTGTATGTTCGTATTCGATGGGGTCCTCGATTGTGACCACGTGGCACGTGCGCCGCTGATTGATTTCGTTGATCATGGTCGCAAGTGATGTCGTCTTGCCGCTCCCGGTAGGGCCGGAGACGATTACCAGGCCGTGCTGCTTCATTGCCAGGTCCCGGTACACCTCCGGCAGCTCCAGCCCCTCGATAGTCGGTATCTCGCTGGGGAGCAGCCGTATGGCGTAGCTGATGTGTCCGCGCTGCCGCGCTGCGTTGCAGCGGAGACGCCCTATGCCGGGGACTGCCATGCCGAAGTCGAGCTCGAGGTTGGATTCAAACTCACGCTGCTGGTCGAGTGTCGCCATCTGGCTGAGGGAGTAATCGATGTCCTCGGCAGTCAGGTCGCCATGCCCATCAAGCACCTGGAGAGCGCCGTCTATTCTGGCCATGGGCGGTGAGCCCACCACCAGGTGAAGGTCTGAGGCCCTTCTCTCTTTTGCCATTCTCAGTAGAGAAGTGATGTCGATCATGGCTTATCCATTCTAGGCGCCTTGACGGACGATGGCAAGGGATATGGATCAAGCAAAGGTTTGGCTGCAGCCGACGCTACTTGTACAGGACGAACGAGAACGCTGTCTGGAAGCCGTCGACGCTCATCTGGCTGACTACTACCTGTGAGAATCTCCCTGTACTCCTCAGCTGCCGCGCATATTGGAATACCGCCGACTCGTTTGCCCCCCACCCGGATACATCGATGACGCTGCCGCTGTGCACGATAGTGCCCACGTTGATTCCTGCAGGTGTTGAGTGTACCGCGGCCAGGTCGTCGTTCAAGCCGCCGTTCGTGGTCTCGTAGCTACGTAGCTGCTCCTCCAGGCGCGAGGCTTTCTCTTCGTCCGCTTCCACGGCTGCGACGAGGGAATCTTTGTGTCCCTCAAGGTCCTGTTGTCTGGACTGTTTCTCCTCGGCGAGCGATACGGCAAGTTCACTCTTTGCCATGGCCTCCTCGCGCAGGGCGCCTGTGTGTGCGCGGGTGGTTGCGAGCAGGTAGCCGCCTAACACGAGTCCGCCGATGCACACGGCGAGCGCCGGGATGTATAGCAGGTCTCGAAGGGGCGTGCGCTGGGGCTTGAACTTGGCTGGCAGCGCGTCGAAGTTGATGACGGAGAATGTGGTGGCGGCGCGGCCGATGGTTTCTTTGAGTGCAAGGCCGATGTTCGGGACATACTCGTATGGTGCGAAGCCCTCCACCGCTTCGGCCTCGCACGGTATGACGTCGATCGGCCGCTGGGCGCGGCCGAGCAGGTCCTGCCACACATCTTTCGCTTCACCCAGTAGACCGGCTACAAGGATGGGGGTGTCCTCCGGCACCGGGTAGTCGGGGTGTCCCGAGTTGTAGAACGTGACCGCCCTTTGCAGTTCCTCGCGAATCACCCCCACGCTTGTCGCCGGGTCATCAGAGGGTGTCAGCGGGACGGTACGCACTACTTCCGGCATGGAGGCTATCTTGACGACTATGTCCAGGCTTGCTGTTTCGAGGTCTACGATGAGTGCGTTGGGCTTTGCTGTTGCCCGGGATATCGCCAGCGGTGCTATGTCCAGCACGTGGGGATTGAGGTTGGCTTTTCTGAGCGTGCGAACCAGGGCATCGATCGTGCTGCGTGCACTGGCGGCAGCATAGACGACCGTCTCGCCCGGGTTGCCGGCGATCTTCTGCCATGAGACATAGAGTTGCTCCAGCGGGACACCGAAGGCACGGCTTGCCTCGCGGGTCACCGCCTCGGGCAGGACGTCGGAAGGCAACTCTGGGAGTGTCAGAAAGCGGTACATGCAGTTGATGCCACTGATACCCGCGATGACGCGGTGGGGGGTAAATCCGTGTTTCGCCCATAGCCTGCGTAGCTCGCTGGCCACGCCCTCTTCATCGACGATGTTCCCATCGCGTACCATGCCCTGCCCGAGAGGCTGTCTCGCCCACTCCTTCGGTCGCCTTCCGCTGAGCCGTAGCACGCGGATGGCGGCATCGTCGATGTAAACAGAAACTGCTTCGTGTGCCACCGACTAGACAGCCTCCTGTGGCAGGTAGTCCATCTTGAGTTCGATTGTCAGGCTCGAGGTGCCAGAGACCACGCCCTCCTCGTCCGGCTTGGGAAGGGACATGTCGACGTGCTGGATTGTGGTGCTTTCGTACAGCTCGCTGATCTTCAGGAGGAAGTTCAGTAGTTGGGGCGGCACCTCTGCTGTCGCATCGATAGTGAACGTGTAGTACTCCAGCGTCATGCCACCGATGTCCTCACTCTTCGGACCGGTACACTGGAGCTTCTCGATTACTACTTCCGACTCATCGGCCAGGCGGTAGAGGTCTTCACCGCCCTCGATGGAGTGCGTGTACGTTCGGAAATGGGATGAAAGGGCATTCATCCTGGCCTGGATGCTCTGCGAGCGTCGCTCCAGGTCCGCGACTTCGGCCTCGAGATCGGCCAGGTCGATGTCGCGCAACGTCTGTATCGTCTGGTCGGACTGCGCGATGGACTCGAGCAGTTGACTCTGCTCGTTCATGAGCTGGTCGTATTGGTAATATCCAACTGCAACAAGCACGCCCGTGATGCCGAGCGTCAGGATCCACCGTGCGGCAGCGCTTGGCTTCGGTAGTCGTGCCATGTTGTCACTCTACTCTTCGTATATTCGTCAATCTTAGAGTTGACTGCAGTTGAAGTCAATAGGAGTGGAACACGCCTACGTGTGCAGGACCATCATCCTCCGGATCGCACATGCCGCCATGCAGGGGAGTGAGGAGGTTGTGTGTGGTGTTTTCGCCTGGAATGGAAGGAAGTTGTGTCGAAAAACGGACGGTGTGGATGAGAAAGGCGAATGGGTTGACTAGCTGATTTCGTACGAGAGAATGTCGAAATCCGTGTAGTCGGCGGAACAGAGGTAGCAGTACTCCGCGGGGTCGACGCAGTCAGTCATCAAGGTTCCTGAAAAATTCACGTCAGGCGCTATCGTGCCGCCGCAACAGACAACGCCTCCGAGGTCGTGGGCGGAGTTCTTTGCGGTGATATTTCCAGTAACGACTGTAGTGCCTTGCAGGTCCGCATTTCCATCGATGAAGAGGTTGCCGACGACAATCAGGGTGAAGCCGGTGCTTGATGACCCGCTGAATGTATTCATTCCGTTACAGAAGACTACCGTGCCTGTGGAATCAGAAGAACCGGTGAACGTATCGACATAGTCACAGAAAACTGCCAGGCCGCCAATCATGGTATTGCCAGCAAACTGGTCGACTGTGCTCTTGAACACGACCGTACCAT
>CAZODZ010000066.1:0-9290 GCA_964578745.1 uncultured Dehalococcoidales bacterium
GTGCCTTGCGTCCCACGTACGGACTGTGATACATTACCCAAGTTTGACCCGAGTTTCCAAATCATCCTCAGGATAAGGCGAGGCATGGAGAATCCATCTGTAAAAGCTCTACTAGAGGCAGGTGCCCATTTTGGTCACCATACCAGCTATTGGCACCCGAAAATGAAGCGCTACATCTTCGCGCAGCGAAATGGGATCCATATCATTGATCTTGAGCAAACAGTCCGGATGCTGCAGACCGCGTGTGAGTTTATCTCCGATGTGGCTGCGCGTGGTCAGGCGGTGCTGTTCGTGGGTACCAAGCGGCAAGCGCAACAGGTAATCGAAGAGGAAGCCAAGCGTTGCGGGATGTTCTACGTGAACCAGCGGTGGCTAGGCGGTATGTTGACAAACTTCGGTAACATTCAGGCGCGCATCGACTATCTCGTTCGACTCGAGGATCGCAGGGACAAGGGTGAGCTCGATCTGCTCGGCAAGAAAGAGCGATCCCGGTTGGAGAAGAAGATTGAGCGTTTGAACGAGCAAATGGGCGGCTTTAAAGAGATGACCACTTTCCCGGGAGCTCTGTTCATTTCGGACCCGCTGAAAGATAAAATCGCTCTATCGGAGGCTCGCAAAGTCGGAATTCCTGTAGTCGCCATCACTGATACGAACTGCAATCCCGAGCTGATCGACTACCCGATCCCCGCCAACGATGATGCCATCAAGGCTATTCGCCTTATCGCTGGCAAGATAGCCGACGCGGTCATCGAAGGTCGAGGCATGTATGCAACGGAGCAGGTGGACGAGGGCGAAACGACTGCTCCGGAGACAGAAGAACCGTTGGAGGTCCTTCGCTCGTATACGTTTAATCCCGACGAAGAATAGTGTCACCATCACGAGGTTGATGAATGGATATCACCGTTGAAGCAGTGAAGGAAGTACGCAAGAGGACGAGCGCTGGAATGCTCGACTGCAAGAAGGCACTCGAGCAGTGCGGCGGTAACATCACTGAAGCCATCGAGGCGCTGCGTCAGAAGGGTTATGCCGAGGCACAGAAGCGTGCTGAGCGCGTGGTGAGTGAAGGCATCATTGGTGCGTACATACATCACAATAGCCGTATTGCGGCACTCGTTGAGCTGAATTGCGAGACCGATTTCGTTGCCCGGACTGACGATTTCCGGCAGCTTGCGAATGACATTGCCATGCAGATTGCGGCGACTGGCCCAGTTTGTGTCAGCGAGGAAGACATGCCACCTGACTGCTCCCTGTTGCCCGATGAGGCGTGTCTCCTGCTTCAACCATATGTGAAGGATCCTTCAAGAAGCATCAGCGACATCATCACCGATGCCATAGCGCGCACCGGTGAGAACATCAAGATTGGGAAGTTCTCTCGAATCGAAGTTGGGGGATAAGTCCTGTTGGACTGTCATCCCCCGTGCCGATGTGGAGGCTGATCCATGGTGAGTGAAGTGCTCGTTGAGCTTAACTCCGACATGGAGAAATCGGTTGAGGGCCTCTCCCACGAGATGGCTTCGATACGGACGGGAAGAGCAAGCCCAGCACTCGTTGAAGATATCCCTGTTGAATACCATGGTGCACAGTTGCCTTTGAAGCAGCTCGGCAACATCAGTGTCCCTGAGCCGACACTTATTGCAATACAACCGTGGGATCGGGGTGCCCTGAGGGCGATTGAGAAGGCTATCCAGAAGGCGAACCTCGGCCTCAATCCGTCGAATGACGGTAACATCATCAGGCTTCCTATTCCTCCGTTGACCGAGGAGCGCCGCAATGAACTCGCGAAGCTGGTGTGGAGACGGGTCGAGGAACGCAAGGTGGCAGTCCGCAACATCCGCCGTGACCATATCGCGCGGCTTCGCCGGATGGAGAAGAAGAAGGAGATCTCCCAAGACGAGCTGAACACGACTATTAAGAAGGTGGATGAGCTGACTGAGGCCTTCATAGAGAGGTGTTCTGAGCTGGGGCGAGCCAAGGAAAAGGAAATCAAGGAGCTGTAGGGGCCCACTTGGATGATGCTTGGTCAGGACCCTCTGTTACAATTTCCTCGTGCTCCACTTGCGAGTCCTCACTGCAGCAGTAGGCCTTCCTGCAATCCTTCTTGCTGTCATCCTCGGTCCCGGGCCGTTCTGCATCTTTCTGGGTGTGGTCTCGGCAGTTTGCTCCGTCGAACTGGGCCGCCTGCATCCACATGCGCCGCGTGATGGACTGCCTGTCCTCATGGTAGTGTGGGCAGTCGCGCTCTCGTTGCGCTTTCTGACGCCGCTTGGCGACATGCCTGGCCTGTTAATCACCCTGCCCCTGGTCGTGGCGTTGGGGATGCTTGTTCCCCTGGCTTCATTGAAACGTGCCTCCCCTTCGTGGGCGTGGAGCGTGGCCGGAGCGATCTACGTGGGCTGGTTAATGGGATACTGGGGTGGCCTCTATTCACTGGAGTCGGGTGCGGCCCTCGTCGTATTCGGTCTGTTCACGACTTTCGCTTATGATACGTGTGCATACCTGACTGGGCGGTCTGTTGGCAAACACAAAGTTATCCCTTCGGTAAGCAGTGGCAAGACGTGGGAGGGTGTTGTCGGCGGATTCTGTGGTGCACTTGTCGCTGGATTAGCAACCCACACGGTGCTCGGGCACTTCATGGGACCGTTTCCTTTTGGTAGTGCAGTGGCACTCGGGCTTGCAGCACTGCTTGCCATCGCGGCTCAGACTGGCGACCTTGTTGAGTCTGCGCTGAAGCGCGGCGCCGGTGTGAAAGATGCTGGCAAGATCCTTCCTGGCCATGGTGGAATGCTCGACCGCTTTGACAGCGTGCTGTTCACGGGTACAGTGCTATACTACGTCTCGCTGTGGCTGACCGCATGAACAGGATTGCGGTCCTTGGCAGCACAGGGTCGATAGGCACACAGACACTCGAGCTTGTTCGTTGTCTGCCGGAGCAGCTTCAAGTTGTAGCTCTGGCAGCGGGCCGTAATACCAGGCTGCTTTCCGAACAGATAGCAGAGTTCAGGCCTCGCCTTTATCATTCCCTGCTGCCAGACCGCGTTGATGCCGGAGATGCTATCCTCGCCACGCCCGATGAGATGGCGTGTGCCGAGGATGTCGACACACTAGTGGTGGCTACTTCAGGGAGTGCAGGACTTCTGCCTACCTTGACTGCTCTCGAACATGGCAAGCGGGTTGCCCTCGCGAACAAGGAGGTTCTGGTGATAGCCGGCGACCTCGTCATGGAGGCCGCCCGCTGTAATGATGGTGAAATCATGCCCCTTGACAGTGAACACAGCGCAGTGTGGCAGTGTCTTCGTGGGGAAGGTGGTGCCATTCGCCGCCTGTATCTTACGGCCTCCGGTGGTCCATTCTACGGGTGGCCTGACGAGCGCCTTCGTGGGGTACGCGCGGTAGATGCCCTCGCACATCCTGTTTGGTCAATGGGGCGCAAGATCACCGTAGATTCGGCAACAATGATGAACAAAGGTCTGGAAGTCATCGAAGCGCATCACCTCTTTGACGTGCCGTACAGCGATATTGATATCCTCATACACCGTGAGTGCATCGTACATTCCATGGTCGAATTCATCGATGGCTCCATTAAAGCTCAACTTGGCGTGCCTGACATGATGCTGCCGATTCAATATGCGCTGACTTATCCTCAGCGGAGGGCGTCTGGCGCGCCGCGGCTCGATTTGACCAGGCCGCTGGTATTCAATTTCGAACCTGCTGACGAAAGGCACTTCCGGGCCATTGCACTTGCCCGTGAGGCAGGGAGACGAGGCATGACCTACCCTGCGGTGCTGTGTGGTGCAGATGAGGCTGCCATTGAGCTGTTTCTGCAGGACCGGATAGCGTTCCTCGATATCGTTGCCCTTGTCGAAGATGCGCTTGACGCTCACAAGGTTGTGACGAAACCCGGGCTCACCGAACTAGCTGATGCTGAGCGGTGGGCACGTCAGAGGGTCATGAGTCGCAGCAGTGGCGATGCGGGCCGCGGATCCTTGCAGTTAGGAACAGAGCATGATGATTGAGACACTTGTGCTGTTCGTTGTATCCCTGTTCGTCGTCATTGTTGTGCACGAACTGGGGCATTTCATAGTTGCCAAGTGTGTGGGCGTGGTGGTGGAGGAGTTCGGCCTCGGCTTTCCTCCACGCATCTGGGGTGTCGAGCATAAAGGTACGCTATATTCGCTCAATGCGTTGCTGGTGGGAGCCTTCGTCCGCAGCAGAAGCGAGAACGATCCCGACGTGGAGGGTAGCCTGGCGAGCAAGGGGCCATGGCGACGACTAGCCGTATTCGCCGCCGGCCCACTGTCGAATGTGCTGCTCGCCTTTGTTCTGCTCACCGTCTTCTTCGGCCTGCCACGGTCGACGGTTGTAAGCGATGGTGTGCTCGTGTATCAGGTGCAGCCCGGTTCTGCAGCCGACAATGCTGGGTTGATGCCCGGTGATGTGATAGTGGAAGCTGACGGTAAACTCGTGTCGACGTGGAGTGACCTCAGTTCTGTCTTCGTTGAAACTGGAGCAGAGAGACCGGTACTCCTGTCCGTACAGCGTACCTCCGGCACCGTCGCACTTGAGGTGTTCCCGGAACTCAACGAAGAACTCGGGCGGCCAACCATTGGAATCACACTCGGGCGGAACATCGTCGACAATGTGGAGCCGGGTTCACCGGCACATGCAGCCGGGATAGCTGAGAACGACACGCTTCTCACCATCGGAAATATGGCTATCTTCAATGAGGCGTCGCTTGATGAGGCGCTTAACTCTATCGGTGACGATGTTACAGTGAGTCTGACGCTGATGCACGAGAGCGAGCGCTACAATGTTGAATTCGACGGGGCACAGCTTGAGTCCGGCCTGCCTGGCGCGAGTCTGAAGTACGCGCCGAACGCGAGAATCGAGAAGCAGCCAACCCCTTTTCTGTCTGCCATGACAACGAGCTTCACCTTCATCGTGAGCGTTCCTTCGATGATCGTTGCCTCTATCCCACTCATACAGGAGGACCCGTCGCTCGCATTTGTGGGTCCTATCGGGGCGGGCCAGTTGACCGTCGAAGCGGTGCAGGCTTTCGGTCCCAGCAATGTCATCTTCTTGGGTGGACTCATCAGCATCGGCATCGCTCTTTTTAACTTCATTCCGATACCACCACTGGACGGAGGTGGTATGCTGGTGGCCCTTGTCGAGGCCGCACGCCGCGGCAGGCGCTTGTCACAGCGTGCTATCCGTTTCGCTTATGCCACCGGTACGGCGCTTCTTATCACGCTTGTAGTCTTGATCACCACAAGCGACGTCTTACGGCTGATTGAAGGGAGAGGATTCGGCCTGTGAGGCCTCGCAGACTATCGCGACCAGTACAGATAGGGAGCGTCACCGTGGGTGGGGGTGCGCCTGTCTCTGTCCAGTCCATGACTAAGACGGACACACGTGACGTGCGTGCCACTGTTGAACAGATAGCACAACTCGCTGATGCCGGCTGTGACATCGTCCGGCTTGCGATTCCAGACATGGAGGCTGCCGAAGCGCTCGCGAGGATACGCAAGGGTTCACCTGTACCGCTAGTAGCTGACATTCATTTTGACTACCGCTTGGCCATCGCAGCCATCGACGTTGGCGTCGATGGGCTGCGACTCAATCCTGGCAACATCCGGCGGCCGGAGTACCTAGCGAAAGTGGTCAACAGCGCGCGAGAACGCCAAATACCCATACGCATAGGTGTCAACGCTGGCAGTGTACCCCCCAACTTCCGCCCAGACGAGCCTATGGCGCAGCGTATGGTCGCACTTGCTGTCGAGCAGGCCAGTGTGCTGGAGAGGCTCGATTTCGACCTTATCAAGGTGTCGCTCAAGGCGTCGGATGTCCTGACCACCATCGCTGCGTATAGACTGATGGCCGAGCGCTGTCCGTATCCGTTTCATGTTGGCGTGACCGAGGCAGGGACGCCGATGACCGGAGCTGTACGTAGTGCAGTTGGTATCGGCGTACTCCTCAATGAGGGAATTGGCGACACCATCAGGGTGTCATTGAGTGGAGATCCAGTGCTCGAGGTGGATGTGGGGCGTGAACTGCTGCGGTCGCTCGGTCTACTGGCGCAGGGGCCTACGATAATCAGTTGCCCCACGTGTGGTCGCACAAAGCTTGACGTACCCCGGCTCGCTGCCATGACCCAGGAGCATGTGCGGGGCATCAATGCGCCGATACGGATCGCCATAATGGGCTGCACGGTCAATGGGCCGGGAGAATGCAGACATGCTGACGTTGGCCTTGCGGGAGGAGAGGGCAAGGTTTCCCTCTACTATAGGGGAGAGTTCAGTCGTTCCGTCCCTGTCGGTGATGCATTCTCTGCACTGGTGGCGGCGATTGATGCCGTGGTTGCTGCGACAGACAACAGGCCCTAAACTGACTCGAGGTGAGAATAGCGATGCGAATGTCCAAGCTCTTCGGTCGTACCACGCGGGAGGTGCCCTCCGATGCTGAGAGCGTGAGCCACCAGTTGCTCCTGCGTGCTGGCATGATTTCTCAGGGGGCTGCCGGCGTGTACTCGTTTCTTCCGCTCGGTTGGCGTGTCATGCGCCGTATTGAGCAGATAGTCCGCGAAGAGATGGACCGGGCTGGTGGCCAGGAGGTATTGTTGCCTGCGCTCCAGCCGTTCGAACTGTGGGAGACAAGCGGCCGTTTTGTGTCTTTCGGCGAATCATTGTTCACACTCATCGACAGGAAAGATCACAGACTGGCGCTGGGCCCAACCCATGAAGAGGTAATCACAGATCTCGCACGCAGGTATATTCAGAGCTATCGTGACATGCCGCTGATGCCATATCAGATCCAGACCAAGTTCCGTGACGAGCCAAGGCCGCGGGGGGGGCTGCTGCGTGTGCGCGAGTTCATCATGAAAGACATGTACAGCTTCGACGCGGACGAAGAGGGACTCGCTGCCACCTACGACCGGATGGCCGCTGCATATACGTCTGTGTACAGGCGCCTTGGCCTTCAGACTGTCATGGTGGAGGCCGACAGCGGTGCCATTGGAGGCAAGGCTTCACATGAGTTCATGGTGCTTACGCCCACCGGTGAGGACGTGGTTATTCACTGCAGCAGTTGTGGTTATGCCGCTAACCTCGAGAAGGCGTCAAGTCGTAAGAATGTGCGAGGGTTGGAGGGTGCGACTGATGAGGAGCCCTTGCCGCTCAAGGCGGTCGCGACACCTGAGTCTACCACGATCGAGGAAGTCTCGACGTATCTTGGTGTGCCACGTTATAAGACAGCCAAGGCAGTATTCTATGTGGCCGATGGCAAGTTCGTTCTCGCGATTATCCGGGGCGACCTGCAAGTAAACGAGGTGAAGCTGCAGCGAGCCCTCAAGGCGACGCTGCTGAGAGCCGCCGAGCAGGAGGAAATCGAAGCGGCCGGCATTGCGGCTGGCTTCGCCTCTCCAATAGGTCTGTCTGGTGTCACGGTAGTAGTGGACGATTCTATCCCTGCCGCTCGCAATCTGGTTGCGGGAGCGAACCGGCCTGGTTACCACTACGTCAACGCCAACTACGGTCGTGATTTCACCGCCGACGTGATCGCAGATATAGCGCTCGTTGTGGAAGGTGAACCTTGTCCGAAATGTGGTGAGGCCCTGCGGGCCGACAGGGCCATAGAGGTCGGCCACATCTTCAAGCTGGGCACATTTCTGAGCGCCAAGCTGTCCGCCACGTTCCTTGACGAGAACGGCGTTGCCCGACCCGTGGTGATGGGCTGCTATGGCATCGGCATCGGCCGGCTGCTTGCTGCAATCGTCGAATACAGCCACGACGACAAGGGCATCATCTGGCCAATGGCAGTGGCGCCGTTCCATGTGCATCTGTGTACCCTCAACCCCGACCGGGGGGACGTTGCCATGCACGGCGAGCGGCTCTACACGGCACTGCAGTCGGCGGGAATAGACGTCCTGTACGACGACCGCCCGGCATCCCCTGGAGTGAAGTTCAACGATGCCGACCTCATTGGCGTGCCTGTACGTCTGACAGTCAGTCCGCGGACGCTTGGCTTAGATAGCGTTGAAGTGAAATTGCGCACGGAGGCTTCTTCATACCACATTCCACTGACTGGCGCGGTAGAGGATGTCTGCGCCCTCGTTCGCGAGCGACTAGCTGCGTAGAACGGCTCCCAGCCGCGACTGCAGCCGTGACAAGATGCGCTCCTGTGCCTCGTTCACTTCCACGTCGTTGAGCGTATGGTCGCCGGCCTGGTACACGATGTGTATCGCGAACGATTTCTTTCCTGGCGGCACCTGTTCTCCTTCGTAGACGTCGAACAGATACACCTCAGAGACGAGGCGTGACTCGTTGATGAGCCGTTCGACTTCGGAGTAGGTCACGTCCCGGTCCACAACTATCGCGATATCCCTCTCTGAATGAGGGAAACGTGATAACGGGTGGAATACGGCCACCGGAGTGGTGTGTGCAAGTAGGGCTGCCACGTCAAGTTCAAGAACGAAGACAGCCTCGTCCAACTCGAACGACCGGGCTACCTGCGGATGCAGTTGGCCTACGATTCCCAACACATCACGTCCGACTGCAATCCGTGCCTGTCTGCCTGGAAACAGTCCTTCATCTTCAGATGGCGAGAACTTTGCGTCAATGCCACATTTCGCCAGCACAAGCTCGGCCACCCCCTTGGCGTCGAAGAAGTCTACCGGTCGACTGGACGTGTGCCACGACATTGGCTCTGCAGGCCCACTCAGGATGACGCATACGGTCTCTCGTTCATCAGCCAGACCATCAGCGCGCTGGAGGTAGATACGGCTCAATTCGAAGATGCGAACAGGTCCTTCGTCGCGGTGCTGATTGCGCGCGAACCGACGCGACGCAACCTGATATGGGCGGGCGTGTCGGCCGGTCTGGCCGCGAGCGTCAAGTATAGCGGCGGACTGGTGATTGTAGCCCCGCTGGCGGCATGGCTGCTGGCTCCGCGCGATGTCACGGTCCGGCCGCGCTGGCAGGCTCCTGTCATCATCATCGCATGCGCGACACTGGCCTTTGCGCTGACCTCACCCTACACCTTCCTCGATTGGCACGACGCCTGGCGTGACATCTCCTTCGAGATGCATCATATGCGCGCCGGTGATGACGCAGGGCCGTTGGCGCGCGATCCCGACGGCTGGTGGTTTCACCTCAAGCAGCTCAATCTCGCTCTGACCTGGCCGCTGCTGGCCGCGGCCGTCTGGGGGGCGGTCGCGGGGTTGCGTCTTCGCCGCCGAGATTATCTTCCTCTGATTATTTTCGGCCTGCTGGCCTTTGCCATGATCGGTTCGGCGCCGG
>CAZODZ010000067.1:0-9178 GCA_964578745.1 uncultured Dehalococcoidales bacterium
GACGATGTTGTGACCGCGCTCGAGCGTACCGGAAAGAGCGCCCAGGCCGATATCGGCAGTGGCACCATCGCCTGCGAAACAGACGCAGTTGATCTTGCGGTGAGGCCTCTTGCCCTTCTCCTCGAGAATCTTATGGGCTGCGTTGACGCCGCCGGCAACCGGTGAGCAGTTCTCGAACAGCGTCTGCATCCACGGCACCTCCCAGGCGACGTCAGGGTACATGGAGCCGACTCCCGACCAGCAGCTGGCGGGCGTGAAGCAGATGGTGTCCCTCCCGAGGACTTTCAACGCGAGCCGGATATTGATCGCGAGACCGCAACCCTGGCAAGCCCTGTGCCCGGAGGACAACAGCTCCTCACGGGAGACCATGTTCTTGCCGAACTTGATGTATTCATTTGCCATGGTTCATTACCCCCTGATACCTACGGTCTCGACCATCTCCTGGTGGCCGGTATCACAAATGCTGATACCCCGAGTGATGACTTCTTCGAACTCCTCGATCTCGAGGTTGCGTCCGCAGAATGCACCCAGGATGCCCGCGACCTTCATGTCCTTGCGCCTGTCGAACAGGGCCGCCTTGACCTCGCCGATAATCGGTCCAGTCGGGCCACCAAGCGTCGGTGCACGATCGAAGACGACAAGATTTTCGACACCTTCGACCGCCTTGTAGAGGTCCTCAAACGGGAATGGCCGCCAGAGATGCAGGGTGAGCAATCCAACAGGGTTGCCCTTTTCACGCTGGCGGTCAACGGCCATCTTCGCAGTTTCGCTGAGGCCGCCGACAACCATCAGCAGTGTCTTAGCGCCCTCAGTCTTGTAGCCGTCGATCGGGTTGTAGTAGCGGCCGAACCGGTCGCCAAACTCCTTCCAGACCTCCTTGATGACCGGAATAGTCCCACGGATACCGATGTCCTGCGCCTTCTTCACCTCGGCGTACGTTGCAGGGCTCATGACCGTACCGTAGCAGCAGGGATTATCGGGATCATACATGTAGGGATGGGTGTATGGAGGCAGGAAGGCATCGACCTCTTCCTGCTCGGGAAGGATGACCGGCTCAATCACGTGGGACAGTGTGAACCCGTCCATGTGTACCATGAACGGAAGCAGCACGCGGTGGTCCTCAGCGATACGGAACGCCGACAGTGTCAGGTCGAATATCTCCTGGTTGTTGGCCGCGAAGACCTGCAACCAGCCGGTGTAGCTGGCACTCATCGCGTCAGAGTAGTCGCCCCAGATGTTTGCAGGCGGTCCAACTGCACGGTTGGAGACAGCCATAACAACGGGGAGCCTCATACCGGAGACGAAGTACAGCACCTCGTGCATCAAGAAGAAGCCCTGGGACGCGGTAGCGGTGAATGTGCGCGCTCCGGCACCGGAGGCACCCCAGCACGCACTCATCGCGGAATGCTCTGACTCTACGGGGATGAATGCAGCCTTGAGCTCACCGTTGTTCACGAACTCGGAGATGCGTTCGATGATATGGGTCTGCGGAGTGATGGGGTACGCAGCGACCACATCGACGTCCGCCATGCGCGCCGCCTCAGCAGCGGCGAATGAGCCTTCCAGTGGTACACGCCTGCTCATTGCGCTCCCTCCTCGATCATGGTAATGGCATTCCTGGGACAGACCTGTGCGCAGATGCCGCAACCCTTACAGTAGAACAGATTGGCCTCATACGTGCCATCCTCGTTCTGCACAATGGCGGCATCCGGGCAGAGGAGCCAGCACATGCCACACTTGATGCACTTCTCCCTGTCAACAACTGGTCTGTCGGTCCGCCAATCACCGGTCCGGTAATTTTTCGCACTTCCCGCGTAAGGCAGGATATTACCGAATGGGACGTCCTGCCACTTGGGAAGCTCGGGTGGACGAACCTGTTCCTTCTTGGCCATAGATGTCAGTCCTCCATATCGAGCTCGTTGTATGCTCGTCTCATTGCTTCAATGTTTGCAGCGGCGCGGTCGCCGAACCGTTCCTTGAGACGCTCTTCGAGCGACTCCATCTTCACTGCGTTGATGACGCGGTTGAGTGCCCCCATCATGGCTGTATTGGCAATAGGCAGTTTGATGGTCTCACGCGCGATCCTGGTCGCGTCGACGGCTGCCACAGGCCACTTGAAGCCGTACTTCTTCTTGAGTTCCTTGGCGCTCAACGGAGAATTGATGATGATCTTTCCGTTGTCCTTGAGCCCGGAGGTCACGTTGATCTGGTCGAGCAGTTTGGAGTCGACCACCACAAGGATATCGGGCTTCGTGATGTCTGTTCGGACACGGATGAAGTCATCGCTTATCCTCAGGTATGCGATTACAGGCGCACCGCGTCGTTCGGGACCGAAGCTGGGGAATGACTGAGCGTACTTTCCCTCGTCGATCGCTGCAGCGGCAAACAGTTCTGCCGATGTAACCGAACCCATTCCTCCCCGCCCATGCCACCTCACCTCGAGCATCTCAGGCATAGCACGATACCTCCTTTATGGAATGAGAGTGAATGTCCAGAAATCTGCACTGGTTGCAGACGTGTGGCAGGATGCATGGACACGGCAACTGGAACATCCTGCGATATGGTACCACAATCGTACGTGTTGTACCCACTCCCAGCTAGTCAGCCGGGAACAGTCTTGCTCTTTCGTTCAGCCTCTCCCAGAAAGCTATTGTATTCTTCTGGATGGTCTCAATGTCCTCCGGCGTCAGATGCCTGAACCTGCCCTGTATCTTCAGGTACTCCTCGACCGGCTTCAGCCTGGCTGGCTTCACATTGATGCGGTAGCGGCCATTCACAATCTCATACAGCGGGAAGACGCCGGTCTCGACGGCGAGCTTCCCCACCTCGATGGTCTGGCTTGACCTCGTCCTCCAGCCAGTGGGACAGACGGCAAATATGTGGATGTAGGCCGGTCCCTTCGTCTCCACAGCCTTCCTTACCTTGTTCATAAGATCGAACGGGTAGCTGGGGTTCGCGGTGGCCGCATACGGTATGTCGTGGGCCGCACAGATCTCGACCATGTTCTTCTTCTGCGTCTGCTGCCCAATACTCTTCTTACCAGCCGGCGCCGTAGTTGTCGACGCGCCGTACGGCGTCGATGAGGAACGCTGGATACCGGTGTTCATGTATGCCTCATTGTCCCAGCAGACGTAGAGGAAGTCATGTCCCCTCTCAAGGGCGCCAGAGAGGGACTGCAGACCGATATCGCTCGTACCACCGTCACCACCCATTGCTACAAACTTTATGTCACGTTGCGGCGCCTTTCCCTTGCGCATCATCGCCTTGAGACCAGCTTCGGCACCCGATATCTCGGCGCCAGCGTTCTCAAACAGTGTATGTAGCCACGGCAGGTTCCAGGAGGTCACGGGCAGTGGGGACGTACAGACCTCGTCACATCCGGTCGCCATGGCCAGTATGGTGTTCTCACCGAGGGCCTTGCAGACCATGCGTATGGCGAGCGCCTCACCGCAGCCGGGGCAGAACGTATGCCCGGGAGCGAGGTACTCCTTCTTGTCTATCTCGTACTTGCCAACCTTGATAGTCTCGGCTGCCATCGTTACCCCCTTACAACCGTGCCGGTCTCGAGACCGCGGACGAGTAGCGGCTCGTACAGGCACTCAATGCCCTTCTCTGAAATCTCACGGCCCCGGTCGATCATGTATTCAAATGTGCCCGTATCAAGGTCACGCCCACCCAGGGCACCGACAAACCCGACTACATGCGGCCGCTCCGCAATGTCATAGAGAGCGGACCGGATCTCGGATGCCACCGGCCCACCGGGCCCGCCATACGAGAAGGCGCGGTCCAGCACGATAAGCGTCTTGACTCCCTTCACCGCCTCTTTCAGGTCGGCGAACGGGAACGGTCTCCACAGTCGCAGGTTGAGACTACCGACTGCCATGCCGTCGGCACGCTTCCTGTCAACAACCATCTGGGCGGTCTCACCGAGACTGCCCATTGTCAGAATGAGCGTGTCAGCGCCGTCCGTCTTGTAGCCTTCGAGCGCCGAGTAGCGCCGACCGAAGATGTCCGCGTATTCATCCCACGCCTTGTCGATAGTCCTGCGTGCATCACGCAGGGCGACTTCCTGGGCGTACTTTACCTCGGTGTAGATATCCGGAAGGCCGAAACCTCCATGGGAGGTCGGCGACTCGGGACGGAGTGCGAGCCGGTAATCATACTTCGGCAGGAAACGGTCCACGTCTCTCTGCGACGGCAGCAGCAACGGCTCGGTCACATGCGACAGAGTGAAGCCATCGAGATGCACCATCACCGGGAACATGACATCCTTGTCCTCGCCAACCCTGAAGCCCCACAGCGTCATATCGAATGCTTCCTGGTTGTTCTGGCAGAACACCTGTATCCAGCCTACGTCGCGGGCCATCATCGCATCAGAGTGGTCACACCAGATGCTGATAGGCGCGGACAGCGCGCGGTTGGCCACCGCCATAACGATGGGATAGCGGTGAGACGAGGCAATATAGACCGCCTCCAGCATGAGTGCCAGCCCCTGTGCCGCCGTGGTAGTGAAGGAGCGGGCGCCGACCGCGGCGGAGCCGAGCACCGCACTCATCGCAGAGTGTTCTGATTCAACGGGAATGTAGGCAGCGTCAAGGTCGCCGTCGGCGACCATCTCGGCAAGCCTCTCAGGGATATGGGTCTGTGGTGTGATCGGGTACGCAGCTATACAGTCGACATCGGCCATTTTCACGGCCTCTGCGACGGCGTGGGACGCTTCAAGTACAACGCGTCGGGTCATTGTTCCACCTCCTCACTCATCGAGATGGCGTGCTTGGGACATATAGAGGCGCATATGCCACAGCCCTTGCAGTGGTACAGATCGACCTCGAAGTAGCCTTCGTCGACCTGATTTATTGCGGCGTCGGGACAGTGCAGCCAGCAGAGACCACACCGTATGCACTTTTCTTTGTCTATGTATGGTCGCTCCGTACGCCAATCACCGGTCTTCTTAACGCTGGCGCTTCCAGGCGTGGTGACAATGGCGCCAAGCTCGACTTCGTTCCACGGGACCTCGTGTGGCAGTGTATAGTCTTTCCATGCCATGGTACTTACTCCTTGATCACCACTTCGCTATAGGCCCGTTCCATGGCCTTGATGTTCCCATCGGCACGCGTACCGAAGCGCTCTCTGAGCGGCTCGTGCAGCGCTTCAAGGTCGATCACGTTGTAGACACGAAGGAAGGCACCTATCATCGCGGTGTTGGTGATGGGGACACCGATGAGTTCCCTCGCGATACTGGTCGCGTCGACTGCTGCGACCGGCCACTCGAAGTTGAACTCTTTCTTGAGTTGCTCCGGGCTTTTCTTCGAGTTAACGACGAGCTTGCCGCTCTTCTTCAGACCAGCGGTCACATCAACGACCCGGAGCAGCACGGGATCAATGACGACGACCACGTCAGGCTCGTACACGCTTGTACGGGTCCGTATGAACTCGTCACTGATCCTGAGAAAGGCAACGACCGGAGCACCACGACGCTCGGGGCCGAAGCTGGGAAAGGACTGCGTGAACTTGCCTTTGCTGGCGGCTGCACGTGCGAGGAGTTCCGCGGAGGTTACGGCGCCGAGCCCCCCTCTACCGTGCCACCTCACCTCGAGCAATTCGGCCATGGAATCCCTCCTTAGCTGTGTGAAAAAGTACCCCTGAAGGGACTCGAACCCTTGCACCTGGCTCCGGAGGCCAGCGCTCTATCCACTGAGCTACAGGGGCCACTTCGTGGTAGTTTACCACTCGAGCAGCACAGCGGCAATCTGACTTATGCACCTCCAAACGTGAAAAGTACGTATGCGGCACCGATGTACAGCGCGACCGTCGCGGGGCCATACCACGTCAGCCGCCCGATAAGATAGCGCGCCTTGCCCCTCCATATCGCAAGTCCAACGAAAAGGGTCGACAGTATCGCTACAAGAATGATGACGAGGTTGACCGGTGACGCGTCGGCGAAAACCGAGCCGCGCAGATAGAATAGGTCGACGATCCCCACCATCCCCGTGTCGAGCATATTCGCTCCAAGGATGTCGGCAACCGCGATATCGACGAAGCCCATGCGCACCGCGGCGACGCTGACTACGACCTCCGGAGCCGAGGTGGCAATTGCGAGCAACAGGTTACCGACAAAGCTGGTACCCCAGCCCGTCACGGCGGCAATCTCGTCGCCTATAAACGAGAGCCACACGCCGGCGCCGATGACGACGGCGGATGCGAGCGCAAAACCGGTGAGCGCGCCGCGGAGCGTAGACGAGGTGTAGTACTCAATCGCATCGTGGTCGACCGGTGTACGCGCTCGCTCGCGCATGAGGATAGTGCGCAGCACAAGCGGATAGCCAACCAGCATCACGATGGCCGGCAGGCTCACCCATGCGAGCGTCGGCAGTGACAGTCGTTGACTGAGAAACAGGCCCAGAGCGGCCACTGCCAGGAGTATAACGCCACCGCAGATCGAGGGAAGGTGGCCTCGGCCAACACCTGCGAGTACTGGTTCTCGCCCGGTCACGTGATCAAGAACAAAGAGAATCGACAGGTTAAAGCAACAACTCCCTATCAGTGTCCCGATAGCGAGGTCGGGTGACTTCACAAGCGCCGCGGCGCTCACACCGGTAGCCATTTCCGGGGTCGCAGTGATGAGTGCAACAAGAGCGAGACCGATCCAGATGCGGCCAAGCCCGCTCTTTTCCGCGATGACATCAGCATATCGTGCGAGTCGGCTGCCAGCAACGAGGATGGCAGCAAGGCAGAGGAGGAACTTCAGCCAGACCAATGTACGCGAATTGTATAGCATACGGACCACGTGTGCAGGTCGTACGTGGACAGTGCTGTGATATAATCAGCGGGCACGTTCAGGAGAGGTGACCGAGTGGCTTAAGGTGCCGCTCTCGAAAAGCGGTGTGCAGCAATGCACCGTGGGTTCGAATCCCACCCTCTCCGCGGAGAGGTGCTGGAGTGGCCGATCAGGCACGCCTGGAGAGCGTGTGTCGCGCAAGCGACCGTGGGTTCGAATCCCACCCTCTCCGCCACTGTTGAACAGTCAGCTCAACGTCTCTCCCGGCGAAGCACATCTCTCGTGACAGTTCCCATAGCCACACGGGACGTACCCATGCAGAGAAGCCTAGGCGCAAGACGGCGACCCAACCACCCCTGTGCTACAATCGGCGTTCGTCCGCCTGCAACCAATCATGAAAGAACGGTCATACTGGATCGCACTGTCCCGCATACCCGGTATTGGCCGCGTACGGCTCCGACGCCTGCGGGACTATTTCGGCTTACTGGAGGCAGCATGGCACGCGCCCGAGGCCGAACTGAAGAACGCAGGCCTGGACGTGACGACAAGAGCGCGCCTCTGTGCCATACGCAGCGAGTGCGACCCTTCGAGCGAACTATCGCGCCTTGCACAGCACGGCATCACAGCGCTGACCTGCGACGACGACGGATACCCGCGACGACTGCTTGAGCTGCATGACAGTCCCGCAGTGCTCTACGTGCGGGGCGACCTGCCTACCAATGAAACGCCAGTAGTTGCTGTGGTTGGCACGAGGAGCCCGACGACATATGGACGCCAGATCGCGGCGGAGATGGTGGATGGCCTCGTTGAGCACGGAGTGGTCGTGGCGAGCGGCCTTGCGCGCGGCATCGACACGATCGCTCACCGGGAGACGCTGAAGCACGGAGGGAGGACAGTCGCCGTGCTCGCGTGTGGACTGGACCTTGTCTATCCCTCGGAGAACTCGGCGCTCGCGCAGCGCATAATCGGGTCAGGTGCGCTCGTGAGCGAGTATCCGCCGGGTGTCAAACCGCGTCCAGAGAGTTTCCCCATGCGCAATCGCATCATGAGTGGACTCAGCTCAGGGGTACTGGTCATCGAAGCCGGCGAACGAAGCGGTGCGCTTATCACCGCCCACCAAGCACTCGACCAGAACCGAGACGTGTGCGCCGTTCCCGGGAGCGTGTTCTCGCCGCAGAGCCGAGGCACGAACAACCTCATCAGGGCTGGTGAGGCACGCCTGGTCACACGTGTTGAGGATGTGCTCGAAGAGATCGGGATCAGTACCACGGCACCTACCACACCCCCCATACTACAGCAGGCGGACACAGTCCAGATGCGCATACTTGGAGAAATGGGCGCAACACCCGTACACTCTGATGAGCTTGCCCGAAGATTGGGCCTGGCGAGCAGCGAAGTGTCCGCAGCCCTCGTACTGCTCGAACTTCAGGGGGTGGTATCGAATGTTGGCAACATGCAGTACGTCGTTGCGCGACGCTGGCGAACGGAGTGAATGTGAGAAAGCGACTTGTTATCGTCGAATCGCCTGCCAAGGCGCGGACGATAGGCCGCATTCTTGGCCGCAACTACACGGTCAAGGCGTCAATGGGCCATATACGCGACCTGCCGAAGAGCAAGCTTGGCGTTGATATCGAGCACGGCTTCCAACCCAAATATGTCGTGCCCAAGGCGAAGGCGAAGACCGTTTCCGAAATACGTGCAGCCGCCGCGGACGCTGAGTCGGTGTACCTCGCCACGGACCCCGACCGTGAAGGCGAGGCCATCTCATGGCACCTTATATCCGCTGCCAAACTAAACACAAACGGATGTGATGTCCTGCGGGTGGTATTCCACGAAATCACCGAAGACGCTGTAAAGAAGGCGTTCGAGCAGCCACGTGACATCGACATGCGCCTCGTCGATGCACAGCAGGCGCGGCGCGTGCTTGATAGGCTTGTGGGCTATAAGCTCAGCCCTCTCCTCTGGAAGAAGGTACAACGTGGCCTCTCAGCAGGTCGGGTGCAATCAGTGGTAGTCCGGCTTGTGGTCGACCGCGAACGTGAGATTGAGGGGTTCCAACCGGAGGAATACTGGGTGCTGCAGGTCCGGCTCCAGCGTCAGTGCTCGAACGAGACTTTCTGGACACGCGTAACGGCCTCAAGGAACGGCAGAAAACTCACAGTCGGCGACGAGGGGACAGCGGTCCGGACCATCGAGGAACTCGAGAAGGCGCAGTACCTTGTCTCACAGGTCAAGACGCGCGACGTGAAGCGGAGCCCTGCGGCACCATTCACAACGAGCACGCTGCAGCAGGAAGCATCGCGCAGGCTCAGGTTCACCGTGAGCCAAACGATGGCCCTCGCGCAGCAGCTCTATGAAGGTATACCCCTCGGCGACGGCGGTTCCACCGGCCTCATCACG
>CAZODZ010000068.1:0-9170 GCA_964578745.1 uncultured Dehalococcoidales bacterium
CCGGGGCACTCTGACGATTCCGGTTCATACTATCTGCCGCCCACTCAAGGTTTCCCCGGAGCTGTGTTTACAGGCGACACGTTGTTCGTCGGTGGATGTGGCCGGATATTTACCAGCTCTTCCGCGACGATGTGGTCGTCGCTGCAGCTTCTCGCAGCGTTGCCAGCGGAGACACTGGTCTATTGTGGCCACGATTACTCCCTGGAGAATTACGAATTTGCTGTGACCGTCGAGCCTCACAACGGCGAAGTCAAGGCGCGACTTGAGCAGATACGGTCGCTCGTCGAGTCCGGCGAACCGACGGTTCCGTCAACTATAGGACAGGAACTGGCGACGAACCCTTTTCTGCGTGCTTCTTCAACGGCGATGAAGCGTGCACTGGGGCTGCCGGCTGCCACGGATGTCGAAGCGTTCACAGTGCTGCGACGTATCAAGGACCGCTTCTAGGTGCTATCTCATCAGCCCCCAGATGACGTGCCACACGATGTCGGCGGAAGTATGCACCGTCATGGCGGCCAGGAAGCCGGCCCGCTTCAGAAAGAATGCGGCGACCAGCGAAACTGTGCCGTTGATGAAGAAGATCTCAGCGAGGATGGCGGTGGGTATCGCCTCAAATGGTCTGTCGAGCAGGAGCATCACAGTCGGGACATGTGCTGCTGCAAAGAAGATGGCCGAGAAGACGGCCGCAACCCAGAAGACGGCGTTTTGCTGCTGTCCCTTCAACATGACCCTGGAGACAAACCAGACCACGACTGGTATGAAGAACAGCCGGAACAGCATCTCCTCGCCTGCTCCTGCCTGGAAGGAGGCCACAAGCGATGTGGGGAAAGGGGGGTGCGGTAATGGACCAAGACTGTGAAAGCGGCCGAAAATGTTGTCCGCTACGATGAACAGGAGACCCAGCCAGAGACCAGCTATCGCCGGATTTGTGAATCGTTCCCTGGTTGCAATGAATGCGTCCCAGACGTCCGGATACCCGAGCCGTCGCGCAAGTACAAGGCCGAGCCAGCCGAATCCTCCGTAGACAACGAGAACGACTCCAGCATTGATGGCGGCTGCCGTGACTGGAGAAACCGGGCTTTCGGTGGCCATTGCAAGCTCTCCCTGGGGCATAAACGCCATCAGTGCGGACAGTGCTGCCGCTACGACGACGGTAGCGATGTAGACCAGCGTAGAGATAGTGAACCTTCCCATAGGGGCTGCATTGTAGCGTAACTCGGACAGCGTGGAGAAGAGGTGCTGCGCCCCGGCTGGCCATGTCGACTTGAGTGGACTGTGCAGTGTCGGATAAGCTGTCATCATGTCGATGAGCCGGAAAATGCGGACGGGTAGGATATGATATGTCGGAGCTGAGACTCGACCCCACAACACGCGAGTGGGTTGTTATTGCCACCGAACGTGCGCGACGTCCGCATGATTTTGCGGCATTGGGTGAGCGGCCACACGTGCCCAGCTTCTCGCAGTCATGCCCGTTCTGTCCCGGGAACGAAGACCAGACCACGACCGAGCGTGCGGTGTATGCCGACCCTGTCAGTGGCGCCTGGCAGGTGCGTGTCGTTGACAACAAGTACCCAGCAGTCCTCAGGGAGGGCGGTGTGAACCGCCGGCAGGAGCACCCACTGGCTCTCTCAGTGGATGGTGTGGGTGCTCACGAGGTCGTGATCGAAACGCCGCTACATAATCGCTACTTCGGACTCATGGATGACGGCGAAGCTTGGACTGTTGTGCGCGCGTATCGCGACCGTCTGGTCGAATTAAGCGCTCTGCCGGCTGTACGGCAGGTCATCATCTTCAAGAATCATGGTTCGTCCGCGGGCACCTCTCTGGAGCACCCGCACTCACAGATAGTGGCAACACCTGTGGTGCCATGGCACCGGAGACACGAATACGAGGTGGCTATTCGCTATTTCGATACGTACGGCCGGAACCTGTATCAGGACCTGGTCCAGTTTGAACTGCAACAGGGCGTCAGGGTTGTTCGCGAGACGCCGCTGTTTGTTGAGATACACCCGTATGCGTCTAGACGACCCTTTGAAACGTGGATCGTGCCACGTCATCCACGCTCTACCATGGCTGCCCTCTCAGACGAGGAGCTTCATGAGTTCTCCCGTGTCATGCGCGATGCACTGCGACGGATTCATATTGGACTTAACAACCCGGACTACAACCACGTTGTCTATACGGCCCCTGCAGGTGACGAGTGTGAGCCCTATTACTCGTGGCACCTCCGTATCTACCCGCGCCTTACAGCCGTGGCCGGATTCGAGATTGGCTCGGGAATTCATATCAATACGAGCCTTCCTGAGAGCACTGCCGGCTACATGCGTGGGGTTGATATCGCGCAGCCGCCTGTGGAAGGAGAGGATGCATGAATAAGCACAAGATTATCAACATCGACGACTATGAGAAGCTTGTTGGTCCTGAGGTGACGGGTCGGATCAAACGTAAGGCCGAGGCTCTGGGCGAGATGCATGTGGTGAACATAAACTCCACCTACTACGGTGGCGGTGTCTCCCAATTGCTTTCCTCGCTCGCCATGCTTATGAACAGCCTAGGCATTGAGACTGGCTGGAGGACGATTCATGGCCCACCCGACTTCTTCAGCGTCACGAAGAAGATGCACAACGCGCTTCAGGGAGACGACATCAACTGGAGTGACCGGAAGATTGAGATATACGAGCACGTAATCTATGAGAATGCTATCCTGAATCACCTTACCCATGACCTTGTGATAGTCCATGACCCGCAGCCGTTGCCCCTTGTCCAGTACTATCGCAAGACAGGGCCATGGGTCTGGCGCTGTCACGTTGATCTTGGTGCTCCCAATCGAGAGTTGTGGTCTTACCTGACCCGCTACGTCGAGATGTACGATGCCGTAATCCTCAGTTCGCCTGACTATCGGCAGGACCTGAAGGTTCCGCAGCGTTTCTTCATGCCGGCAATCGATCCGTTCTCCATTGTCAACAAGGATATGGGGGAGAAAGAGATCGACGATCGGCTGCAACACTACGATATCCCTACCGATTTGCCGCTCATCGCCCAGATCTCGAGGTTTGACCGGTGGAAGGACCCTCAAGGCGTCATCGACGCGTTCAACATCGCCAGGCGGGAGGTTCCCTGCCGCTTGGTCCTGCTGGGCAACGTGGCCACGGATGACCCCGAAGGACCGCAGGTATATGAGGCTTTGCTCAGTCAGCAGAGTGACGATCTCATTATCCTGAGTGTTCAGGACGGTGCGCTCGTGAACGCTCTGCAGCGTAAGGCCTCTGTGGTCCTCCAGAAGTCGCTGCGGGAGGGCTTTGGTCTCACGGTGGCCGAGGCAATGTGGAAAGGAACGCCGGTCATCGGCGGCGATGCGGGAGGCATACGCCTCCAGATCAGGGACGGTGTCAATGGTTTCCTCGTGTCTTCGGTCGAGCAGGCGGCCAGAAGGATTGTTGAATTGCTCAAGGACCGTGAACTGGCACAGCAGATAGGACAGGCCGGGCGCGAGACCGTGAGACAGAAGTTCTTGCTGTCACGATATCTGGAACAGTATCTCGACCTTTTCGGCTCCTTCGAGGCGATATACCGGTTGAAGGACTAGAAGAAAAGGTCAGATAGTGGGCATGAGGGCGGGTGGTCTTTCCGTGGCCGCCGGTGTGGCATCGAGATGTAACCGGCACCGCTCCTGAACAGACGCGAACTCGGCTCTCAGTTCCTCAACTACGTTTGCGGCTACTGCATCGTGTGCCCGGAGTATTGCGCGCTCAAAATGTGGCGCCCGACTGCTCCCGTGCATTATCTGTACCACCCCGTTGACTCCCCAGAGGAGTCCGCCGCCGGTACTCTCGTCACGGGTGATACGTGTGAAGGCCGCAATCTGGCAAAGGACGCGCCGGCCTGCCCCGACGAGCGGCCTCCCCTGCAGTCGGGCTTTCAGCCATCGCGTGAACGACGGCCCAAGACTCTCGTAGAACTTGAGCAACACGTTGCCGACAATTCCATCACATACTATGACGTTAGCCTTGCCATTCAGTACGTCGTAGCCCTCGATGTTGCCGACAAAGTTGAGCCCGCTCTGTTCCAGAAGTGGATAGCTCTCCTGGATCAATCGTGTTCCCTTGCCCTGTTCCGTTCCTGTGCTGAGCAGTGCCACCTTTGGGTTCTCGACCCCCAGCATGCGTCGTGCGTACACAGTTCCTATCGTGCCGAACGAGAGCATGTGGCTCGGCTTACAGTCGACGTTCGCGCCGCCGTCAATGAGTACCGTGTGAGGAGCGAGGCCCACAAGAGGCACACATACCGCCGGGCGCCCTATGCCCGGGAGCATTCCAACGTAGTAGATGGCGCTGACCGAGACGGCCCCGGTCGAGCCTGCGCTGACCATTGCATCCGCCCGGCCGTCCCGAACCAGCCTCGCGGCGGTGGCTACGGAACATGAAGACTTGCGCCGCAACGCGTGTGTCGCCGGCTCACCCTCTACGAGCGCTGCCCCGGATGGGATCAGAGTAACGTTATCGGTCAGTCCTCCGCAGGCCCGGATCTCGGGCTCAAGGAGTTCAGGAGGGCCAACGAGAAGAATCTCTGCGTCGCATTTGCGTGCAGCCTTGAGAGCGCCTTTTACGCTGTCCGCAGGAGCGTTGTCCCCTCCTGCAGCATCGAGGGCAATTCGTATTGACATTGTCACTTTGTTTCCCCGGGTGGATCGGACACGCTTTGCAAGCGTACTTGACCCCGCAACATCGCGCAAGTCAGCTGATTATCCACTATATCATGGAACACTTCCGACCCTTCAACTCCTCTCTCGCCGGGTTCCAGGCTACAGTTGGCAGTGCGAGAGTTGCTGGTGGTGGCCAGCCTAGGCTGCATCCCCACTGGACCATTGATCATTGCCAGGCATCCTGTTCTAGTCGGCTGAGTTGCTTGGGAAGTCGCTGATGCAGCTCCGCAGTACAGGAAGTACGAGCAGTTTCATGCCATGGTTTCACGGCATGGGCCGCACAGGGCAACTGATATGGAGGTGTGGGGAGGCGACTATCACGCACGCTGGTGCCGGAGAACCTGTATGTTGCTGGAAAGAGCACACTGGAGTGTCTTGGGACTGTGCTGAAGGTCATCGCTATTCGGGTTGCAGCAGTTACGTTTGCGATGGTCTTTCAGACAGACGGCCCGGCGTCCAAGGGTGTGGCAGGTGCGCAGTCCATGGATCTCATCGGGGGTGGCTGTGGCACTCAACGTGGCTGTGCTCGACAGCTGCATCCCCACGAAGTCATGACGATTGTCTTCGTTGTGTTCAATGGCTTTGCTCAATAGGCGACGATGTATCCCTCTCATGAACGCACTCGAGAAGCGGTTTCTGGCGTGGTCTGAGCAGAGCTCAGGGTGGTCGGCGACATCATCATATGGTCTCTTCATGACCACAACCGGCTGCACCGCAACTCGACCTTCGCGAGATCGCAATGACTGGGGTGGTTTGTTTGTGATGCGTTACCTTGTTCTCATCTGCGTCGGATTTGTCGGCTGAGACGTGGGGGCTACTTCAGCACGACCGCGGTACCGTACGCAAGTATCTCGGCGGCGTTCTGCATGACCATAGATGTACTGAATCGGAGACCTGTCACCGCGTTGGCACCTTGGGCTTCCGCGTCTTCAATCATGCGCGCTAAGGCCTCCTCGCGTGCCTCGGCCATCATCTTGGTATACTCGGTGACTTCTCCTCCGACGACGTTCCGGAAGAATGCCATCAAGTCCTTGCCGACGTGACGCGCCCGGATAGTGCTCCCTTTCACCCATCCAACTGTCCTCAATATTTCCCGACCGGCGATATTGTCCGTAGTGACTATTATCAACGTTCTACTCCTTTGAACCTGTCGTTCTTGGACGCCCGGATGCGGTCTCGTAGGACTGCACCGAGAAGGATAAGAGTCCCGAGCACCACCGCGCTGACGGCGACCTTGACAAACATGCTTACACCGGGGTCGCGCAGGAACCCAATCCCCAGCCAGATCGCGAGGGTGAGGGCACCCAGTCCGATGAATATGTAGCCGACACGTTGCATCGTTCCTCCCTGTCCATGGCTTGGTGCTTCTGTTCTGACGTCATGGGTGTCGTGCCCCGCAGTTGCCCGAAACGGAGAACAGCTTGTCGACCATGCGCGCGAGAGAATCATACCAGCATTACCGCCTGACGCGCTGGATTTCTTGGGAAATCGACTTGACGGTTGACGTATGCCAATTCGTGAAGTAGCATACGTAGCAGGCCATCGTTGTGGTGGCGTATGCTGCTAGCTATGCAGGATATCATTAACGTTGTCAGGGCGCTTTCCGCGGACACCCGCCTGCGGCTATTGAAGCTGCTGCAGGCAGGGCCACGATCGTCGGCGGAACTGCAGGATTCGCTTGGGGTTCCACGCAAGACAGTCTCGTACCATCTCCAGGTGCTGCGTAGAGGCGGCCTTGTTGTCGTACGGCGCGAAGGGGGTCGCACGCTCTATTGCAGTTCGGTGCCGTCGGTGGCAGATGAGGGTGGTCGTTTTGAACACTTCCTCACTCACGCGCTTCAGGATGTGCGGTAAGTCTCCATTTTCTGTGCCTTTGGGAATCGCATATGGATAGCGCGTTTGGAGACCATGTCGATGCCCCCCTGTGCAGCGACAGAGGACACTGCGATGTATATTCCCTTGCATCTGTGTGATTCTGGTGAAAGGATCGCTGCAGGTGTAGACATCGCTGGTTCCGAGGACTCACATGTCGTGGCTGTTGAGCGAGTGTTTTCTGTTGAGCGGTGATGGCCAGCACGGTCAATCATCTCGTTGCCTGCGCAGGAGATGCGGCTTATTCTGGGCTTGCTGCGTTTGTCCAGGCTGAGGATGAGCGCTTGCTTGCCGTCCTATCCAGGAGCGGATACTCTCATTCGTTCGCTCGTTCATGGTGGAGAAGAAGGAGCTACCCCGCTCCCCAATATCTGCCATAAAAGTCTGTCACAAAAGCACTTCCTTATACGGGAGGATGTCTGTGGCGAGATGCCGAGGTGCCGCGACACACGCCAGCCCGCATTCTCCCCATGCGTGTGGCAGCGGTCGAACCACTTCAGTCGCAGCCGTGCCTCCTTCGATAGGTCCGTCAGCTTCGATAACGCCGGTAACCGGCAGTGATCTCATATATATTCCCACCACGACCTTAGTAGAGCTGTCCATGCCTCCTGTGTCACCCATCTGTCTGGACGGGATTACCCGTGCTCTGGCGCTTGAGCCATTCAAGGGCCTTGTCCATAGCCCTTTGATCGACCCGCAGCCTGTGTGCCCCGCCTTCGATGATTACCAGTTTTCTTGGCTCTCTGGCCGCCTCATGCAATCTATAGGCGTGCGAGACAGGGACGACCTCGTCCGCGTCTCCGTGAAGCAGCAATACCGGGCGGGGAGAGATAGCACCGATGTGGTTTTCGGGCGCGATCCGCTCGAACCCACGGGCCCACGCCTCCTTGTTCTGTGGGAATCCTGTGTCACGTATGATGCCGATGCGTCTCCATTCGGAAAGGAAGTCGATGCGTCTGCTTGAGAGCAGGTCCCTAAAGTCCGCAGGAGAGGCACATGAAACAACCGCCGCAATGCGTTTGTCCTTTGCGGCGGTATACAGTGCTACCGCCGCTCCTCCGCTGAAGCCCATCACAAACAGCCGTGTCTTGTCGATCTGTGGTACTGCCTCCATTTGCGATAGTGCTTGACGAAGGTCGCGTGTCCAGCCTTGTATGTCGAAATTACCCTCGCTGGGGCCTGCTCCGCGAAAATAGAAGAGCAGCACCGCAAGTCCAGCATTGACGAACCTTTCCGCGAGATGTGCGTAGCTGCGATCTTCAGGATCGTATGGCCTGGCAGGAATACCATGACATATGCAGACGCCTGGGAGGCCGTATCCGTCAGGCAGGTGTAATTCACCCGCGAGTTGCAGGCCATCGCTTGCGAAACTGATCGGTTGCACTTGTCGGATAACAGACACAGCCTAGTAGTATGGATGCCTTCCACGACGCCGGAAGTAGGACCCTGCGACCATGCCGCAGAGGAATCCGCCCAGATGGGCCTGCCATGCTATTCCTGAGATGACGAAAGAGATGAGGAGAAAGAATGTCATTGCAGCCCAGAGAGGTACTGGGACGGGTAACGGAAAGACGATGACCGGCAGCCGTGGGGCCATGACGGCGAGTGTGCCCCCGATGGCGAAAATGGCGCCGGACGCGCCGACGCCGGGTACGTTCTCCGGGCCCAGCAGTATATAAAGGATATTGCCTGCTATTCCACCGATGAAATAGACCTTGAGAAAGTCAGTCTCCCCAACCAGCCTGAGTAGAAAGCTTCCCAGAAAGAAGAGACTGATCATGTTGAACAGGATGTGATTGAAGCTGCCGTGGACAAACATGTTCGTGATGATGGTCCACGGTCGGTCCATTATCAGCGCTGGTGTCAGGCCGAGGAACTGCGTGAGTTGAGGTCTGAGGAGTTGGAAGAAGAAGACGACGATATTCAGTGCTACAAGAAAGAGAATGGCATTCATGCTGGAGTAGTGTCGTGCGCGCATCTTGACAGTATAATCGAAGGGCCCTGCCAGCTTCAATCAGCGGCTATATGTACAGAAAGGCGACCGCTATGCCGACGAGCCCGCCTGCAACCACTTGCAGGCGCGTGTGACCGACCAGCTCTTCCAGGAACCGGTCGAAGTCGCTGTGTGTAAGGGGTGCGTGGTTGAGCAGGTGTGAGAGCACGCGAGACTGCCGGTCGACTGCCTGCCGCACGCCCGCCGCATCGTACATGACGATTGCCGCGAGCACAACAGTGACAGCAAACAGGGGCGAGTCGATACCATGGGTACGGCCCACTGCTGTCGCCAGTGCCGCAACCAGCGCTGAATGTGCGCTTGGCATGCCGCCGGCGGCGACCATCAGTCGCGGGTTAAGCCTTCGGCATCTGGCATAGTCTATGAGCATCTTCAGTGCCTGCGCACTCAGCCAGCCCAGCAATGGCGCGACGATCAGCTGGTTCGCGAGTATCGTTCGCACTGTCTGTAGCATGGAGGACTCCACCTATGGCGCGGGTGCGCACATCAATCACATCAATCATATTCGTGTGCGCCTGCTGTATCAAGGTCTGCGCTAGGCTGTATGCTGATTTGAGTGGAAAAGCGGGAAGGTGGTAAGAC
>CAZODZ010000069.1:0-8571 GCA_964578745.1 uncultured Dehalococcoidales bacterium
CGTCGCCCGCTGCTACTATGACCCGTTGTAATTCAGGGAGACCACCGGCGTCCGCCTGGAGAAAGACACACTCGACATAAAGCGTACTCTGCCCTATCGGGATGACAAGCAGATTCCCTCTGAGGACGCGTGAGCCACCACGGCTCCACAGTGCAAGCTGCTCGGTAATGGCTGTGTTCTGCTGAATGCGGTTCTCGATCTGACTGGGACCGTAGATAAGCCGGTCCTTGGGGAACTGATACACGATGAGGTTGCCGTAGTGCTCGCCATCGCAGCGTGCTGCGAGCCATCCGATAGCATTGTTCCTGTTCGAAGGGGTGAACGGGAGCATCATGAGGAACTCTTCCTGCTCTTCGCCGGGCAGCCGCATGATGATGTAGTAGGGTTCCATTGGCTGTTCACCGCCGGCGTAGTACTCCATTGGGAAGGCCCACATATCCTCGCGGTTGTAGAAGACTCGCGGGTCGGTCATATGGTAGGCACGGTAGACCGAGGCCTGCATGTTGAAAAGGTCTTCCGGGTAGCGGAGGTGTACCTTCAGGTCTTCGGGCATTTCGTCGATCGGCTTGAACAGGGTCGGGAATATCTCGCTGTATGTCCTGAGTATTGGATCGTCGGGGTCGATCACATAGAAGTCGACCGACCCGTTGTAGGCGTCGACGACTGCTTTGACACTGTTACGGATGTAGTTCACACCGGTGTCCCAGGGGTTCGAGTACGGATAGCGTGAGCTGGTCGTGTAGCAGTCTTGTATCCATAACAGGCTACCTTCGTGGACAACGATGTAGGGATCAGCGTCCAGCGTGAGGAACGGTGCGATGCGCTGAACCCTCTCGCCTATACTGCGGTGGTACATGATGCGGCTCTCAGATGTGAGCTGGCTGCTTATGAGAATGTTAAAGTCAGATCTGTCCCAGGCGTAGAGAGCCCTGCGCAGCAGACTGCCTATGGGTACTCCTCCCTTGCCCTGATAGGTCGTGAAGATATTCTGGTCACCGCTGGGGTAATCGAACTCCTCAGTCCTGGTATTGACGATGACATGCTCGCCGGTGATCTCTGCGTAATACAGCTGCGGTCGCTCGATCTCAAGTATTCCCGTGGGTGGCACGTCATGCACCCAGAGTACGGGAAGTCCGCCGTCTTTACGTACTTCGTTGACCGGGCTCATGGCGATGCCATACCCGTGGGTGTACTGCAGCGTGCGGTTCACCCATGTCTGCGCATCGCTCGGCAGCTGGTCGCGTGACAGTTCGCGTGCCGACAGCATCACCTGTCGGTAGTCTCCGTCAATTGTGTATCGATCGACATCAACGTCGAGGAAATCGTAGTAGAGCCGGATAGCCTGGATCTGGTTATACGTATCCAGTAGTGGCCGGTGGTCCCAGAGACGAACGTTGCTGATGGTGGCCGGGTTCTCTCTGATCTCCTGGGCTATCGGTGCCGGCTCGGCCGGGAAATCCTCTACCTGGATACCAGCGAGGCCGAACGCCTCGCGCGTAGCCTCTATGTTGTAGCCGATGTATTCCGCCTCCAACTCAAGCTCGTTGGGATCCACGTGGAGCCGCTGCATCAGGCCGGGTATGACCTGGCCGACGACCACGCTCAACACAATCCACAGCCCCACGCTGTACATGGCCCAACGGATGCGCCGTCGCACAAGTGCAAGCAGCACGGCTACGCCCAGAAGGATAGTTGCAATGAGCAGGATCCACTGTGCCGGTACCTGCGCATGAATGTCCGTGTAGCCTGCGCCGAATACCGCACCCCTTGTCGAGTAGACCAGGTCCCAGATGCCCAGCCAGTAGCTCATCGCGGCAAGGGCGGCGATGGCGAGGATCAGTATCCCGCCGTGCACGAGGACCGGTCGAGCGTAGTCGAATCTCTTTCCCTGCGACACATAAGCGACGGCATACACGGCAACCGTTGCTATCAGCGTGAGTATGACGGCTGCCAGAAGCCAGCCACGGATAAAGCTCAGAAATGGAAGCGAGAATACATAGAAGCTGACCTCGCGCGAAAACACGGGGTCAGTGACACCGAACGGCTGCCCGTTGACGAAGCGAAGCACCGTTTCCCAGGCTCCCTGCGCGGCAAGCCCGAACATCAGAGCCAGGAAGCTCGTCACAATGACGACCACGCGGCGCGTGACCTTGCGCAGGAATGGGAGGAAAGTTACAGCGGCCCCGCTGGCCTCAGCCCGTGGCGCCAGCTTCGATGCTGCGAGAATGCTGCTGATGAAGATGGCTGTGAATACGGCGGCACCTGCTGCAAAGAGCCAGATGCGTGTTGTGATAATGGTGGTGTACACACTCTCGTAGCCGAGTGTGTTGAACCAGAGCCACTCGGTGTAGATGGTCTTGGCAACCGACCCGATAATGATGAGCAGCAGAATCACTGCTGCAACGATGATACCGCCGCGTGCACCTCGTCCCTTGCGGCTTGTTCTGCTGCCACGGGAACCCTCGCCGAACCAGCGTTCGAAATCTCTCTGCAGTTGACTCACCTCACCCCTGCCTTTCAAGCCGACTTTGTGACTGGCTTTGCCGGGTTGCGGCTTGATACTCTGTCTAAGGAGACAATAGCATTGCGTCAATCAAAGGGTCAAAAAGAAGTACAGAGATCCAGGCCGGCTCCACTATCGAACTCCCCGTGGGGAAAGGTCGCCAGTGTTGCTTCGTTCGAGTTACACTTGTCCCCGGCCACAGTGTGAAAGGACAAGGCATATATGGACAGAAAAGGCTCAACTGTGAGAACGGTGTACCTCTACGTGGCGGCACTCGTTGGACTCGGGCTGCTCATTGCCGGTGGAGTGCAGGCGTTCGAACTCCTGCTGAGGGCGACGCTGCTGACGCAGGCGGATGCCGAAGAGGAGCTGTGGGCGCGCCAGCCGCCTATGCCGTACTCTCTCGAGCGTATCGAGACGCTATCCGGATCCGACCAGTTGACCGAAGCAGAGAAAGAAACCATCTCGCGCTGGCTGGCAGACTACGAGCGCTGGGAAGAGCAGAGGGCCGCGCTGAACACGGTGGCTGCGCGTCGCGAAAGGCAACTTTCGACGGCGCTTGCTCTCGTATTTGCAGGCATCCCTGTTTACGTGTACCACTGGTCGGCCATCCGTCGCGATCTGCGGCACGCGAGCGGGTGAGGCAATGGAAACACCCGGGGTTCGGGAATCGAGTGCGTCTACGAGGTAACTACCGCGGTAGCTGACTCGTCGAAAGGGTTTGTGCGCACTGCCAAGGAGAAAAGGTACGGGTAGTTCCTGCGCAGGTAGCGCATGTAGCGCAGCCACTCGTCCACCAGCTGACCGTAGACTCGGTTCACGTCGCCGGCGAGATGCTTCAGGTCGGCCTCGGGGAGAGAGGAGACATTCCTGCGGGCGACGATTTCTTCAGACAGGTGAAACACCGCCATCAGCAGACTGGTGAAGGTCTCGTGCTCCAGCACATTGGGGTTCTCCAACAATCTCAGTAGAAAGTCCAGCTTGTCACTCAGGTATGCCTTCAGCACCTCAACATCAAGTCGCGCAGGGTCGACTCTGTACTCGTATTTCGCGAGAAGGGTATCGACTTTGTCGAACTTCTCTTCGGACCACAGCGCGTTTACTTGAAGCTGCTCTCTGATGGAATCAAGTTCCGGGTCCCAGTCAGAGAAGTGGCGAAGCAGTCCGAAGCCTACCTGGCTGAAGAAGGCACCGATGACCATGTTGAGCTTCTCCAGTCGTTGTCTTTTCTCACGCTGGCTGAGCAACTCGTGGAAGACGAGTGTCACAAGTAAGACCTCGATAAACACAAAGGCGATATCGCCAACGAGGTAGAGGAAGATATGGTGTGCATCTCTGAAGATGAGGTAGTGAATCAGATAGACCACGGCTGACAGGATTACGAGACCCATGCCAAGCTTGAGCTCCCACTTGTTCCATATACCTCTATTCATCTGTCCTCCCCATCGTGTCAGCGTGCTGCCAGGACGGCTCCTGGTCCGTCACTCGTTCTCACCGTGAAACCTACCCCGGTAGCCTTCCGTGGCGATATTGCCCAGTCGCGTGAAAACAAGTTGAACCACCCGTGCCCAGCGTTCAAGACGGAAGCCTGCCTGATTGTAGACTATCAGTAACGCTTCCCCACGTCCGGAGTAGCCCGGATCCCATACGGCAGTGTGTACCGTGACACCACAGCGTAGAAGCGACGATCTCGGGTATGCGAGAGCCATGACATCCCGCGGCAGATTGACCTTCTCGTTGTATACAATGTGATACGCACCCGCCGGCAGGAATACATGGCCGCCATTCCAGTCCCACGGCTCGGTCACTGAGAGCGTACGGTGGGAGTTGTCGAAGTCAACTGTGCCAGACGAGATGTAGGAAGAGACTCTCCTCACCGTGAGATCGACACCACATGGCTGTATCTGGATTTCTGCATCCACCATGTCCTCGAGAAGAGGGGGGTTGCATAAGAGGAGGCGGCGTATTTCGGAGTCGGTCAGGACGGTAGTTCGATGCATCACCACAGTTGTGGGGGCATTGTAGCGCATGGGGCATGCGTATGGATGGGTATCGGTTGCAGACAGCCATCGATATAATAGGCGTTACGCATGAAATGGCGTAACAGAAAGGCAGCTTAATGCAGAAGCATATAGTCGCCATTGTGGGAATGCCGGGAGCCGGTAAATCAGAGGTGTCGAGGATCTTCGAGAAGGCTGGCTTCACGCGCGTGCGCTTCGGCGATGTGACCGAGGCTGAGTTGGAGCAGCGTGGGCTGCCCCTGACCGAAGCAAATGAGCGACGTGTCAGGGAAGAACTGCGGCGTGAACTTGGCATGGCAGCGTACGCGATACTCAACCTTCCGCGCATCGACTCCGCCCTCAAAGAATCAAACGTGGTGGTGGATGGTCTATATTCATGGGAGGAATACCTGACACTGAAAGAGCGCTACGGCGACTCTCTTGTCGTGATTGCTGTGATGGCTTCGCCGGCGGTGAGGAGACAGCGTCTTGCTGCAAGGACGCATCGGCCGCTGTCAGCGGAAGAGGTCGACAGTCGAGACCGCGCAGAGATCGAAGAGATAAATAAGGGCGGACCTATCGCCATGGCGGACATAACGCTTGTGAACGAAGGAACACTTGACGAGCTTCGGCAACGGACAATGGCAGCTATGGAGGGTCTGTGATGAGTGTTGGGGGTCGCCCGGACATCGACGAATATTTTCTCAAGATCGCGTCGGTTGTGGCTGAGCGGTCTACCTGCCTGCGGCATCACGTCGGCGCGGTTGCCGTGCGTGACAAGCATATTCTCACGACCGGCTACAACGGGGCGCCTGCGGGCCTGAGGGACTGCCTGGAGCTCGGCTGCCTGCGTGATGAACAGGGTGTTGCGTCCGGGACACGGCACGAGATTTGTCGTGCCATACACGCAGAGCAGAACGTCATTATTCAGGCTGCGCTGCACGGCGTGAGCCTGGCGGGAGCAACCATCTATTGCACGCACTCACCGTGCATCCTCTGTGCGAAGATGCTGGTCAACGCACGCATCACGCGGTTTGTCACCTACGGGCTGTACTCGGAGGAGAATTTCCGTGACCTCTTCCGGGAGGCTGGCATAGTCTTCGATCTGCGCCCCGAGCCGCCCACAGAGATACTGCGCCTGCCGTGACTGTTGCACGGGGCGTCTTCGCCACTGCATGCGTGCCGCGCGTGGCCGCGGGCTACAGAGGCGGGTTGAAGCTGCCGTGAGTCGACACAGGAACGTGATATACGCTCTTGAGTGCTGCGTTATTGCTGTTGCCGCAGGGCTCAATACAGGTGGTTGATGGCTCTGCAAACATGGCTGTCAGTGGAGCGTGGCGCACATCAACTGCGCAGTCCGGATGCAACGAGACTCGTGCAGGGTGGTACCATTTCTGCAAACATTCAGAGCAGGCCATGGGGGGAGAGATACTATGACAGCAGGCGCGAAGCCGGACAGTGCTAGTGCAGGCACTGGGAGACAGGCAGAATGGATGGCCAATCGCATCAGACTGGAACTGTTACGCGACAATCTTGTGTGCGGTTGTATGGTTACTGAAGTGCGGACTCCGGCCATCGCCATGATTCTGGATAGTGCGGGACTTGACTTCTTCATCCTGGACATGGAGCACGGGTCGTTCACATATCAGGCAGCCAGTGACATACTGGTGGCGTGTCGTGGTCTGCACATAGTCCCGTTCGTTCGCGTTCCGGGGATCGATCGGGAGTCTTTTCAAAAGCTGCTCGACGCTGGAGCACGCGGTTTGCTGGTACCCCGTGTGGAGACAGGTGAAGAGGTCCGGGAGGCACTGCGCCTCATACGCTATGCACCCGAGGGTTCGCGTGGTCTTTCAATGTGCAGGGCACACACTGGCTTCCGCAGGCCTGATCGGAGGCAGTTCACGACCGCAGCCAACCGTGGAATTATGCTCATGGTACAGATAGAGACACACAAGGGGGTTGAGAACATCGAGTCCATCGCGGATGTTTGTGGAGTCGATGTGCTTTTCATCGGACCATCCGACCTCTCTCAATCATACGATGGGGATGCCGCACAGGTCGAGCATGGCATCGAGCGGGTCATGCAGGTGGGCATGGAAAAACATATCGCCACTGGTATTCACCACAGCAACCTGTCGTACCTGACCGGCCTCGTCGCCAGGGGAGTGCGATTGGTCTCTATCAACACAGAAGTCGGTGCTATCATCGGTGCCTTGACAGAGATGACTGCTGCAATCAGGTCCAGTGCTGCAGTCTGCGGGGCGATGAGAGTCGCGCATACGGACTGATGTGCAGTTTGAAGAGCATGTATTACCTTGGAATAGATATCGGGTCAAGCAGTGTGAAGGCGATGGTGGTCGACGCCGACGGGGTACCGCTGGCGGTAACGTCCGCCAGCTATCCGACATCGTGTCCACGTCCCGGTCATGTGGAACAGGACCCCGACGACTGGTATCGCGCCAGCTGCATAGCGCTGGCTGATCTTATTCGACGGGCGGAGATTCAACCCGAGCGGATAGAGGGAATCGGACTTTCCGGCACATCACATGTGTCATCGCTGCTGGACGATGACTTCAAAGTCATCCGGCCAGCGATTCTGTGGAGTGACCAGCGGAGCGATTTGCAGGTCAGGCAACTCGCGCAAGAGGCCGGCGGCCTCATCGTTGCGCGTACGGGGAACTCCATCAACTGCACCTGGTCGCTTCCACAGATTACATGGCTGAGACAGAACGAGCCCGAGGCGTTCTCGAGAATACGGCATATCCTCTTTTCGAAAGATTATCTCGCATACAGGCTGACGGGGGAACTGACCGCAGACCCCGGCTCTGCGGTCAGTTCCCAGCTGGTTGACGTGCATACGCTTGAGTGGGACCAGGACCTGTTGCGGCTGGCAGGGCTGAAGTTGTCCTGCGTTTCGCCTATCCACTCCTCAACCACAATAATTGGATATCTCACACGGGAAGCTGCTCGCGACCTCGGTTTGCGCCAGGGTGTGCCTGTTGTCTCTGGCATGTTGGATTCAGCAGCGGAACTGATTGGGGTCGGCGCGACTGGTCCATCCGTTGGGGTGATACGACTGGGGAGTGCGGGAGGTGTGATGACAATCAGCTGGCGGCCTGAGTGGCGCAAAGGATGCATGTTGTACCCGTATCCCATCCAGCCCTTGTGGTATCACCAGGCTGGCACGAATGCCGCCACGACCTCGCTTAAATGGGCGGTGCGGTTGTTCGGAATTGACAGGGCAGGTGCCCCGTACAGTGAACTCGACCGGCTTGTTGGCGAGGTGCCAGCAGGTGCTGACGGTCTGCTATTTCACCCCTACCTTCTGGGGGAGAGGGCGCCCTTCTGGAACAGTTACATCCGGGGTGGCTTCAGTGGTGTGACCATGGATCACGACCGCCCCTCATTTCTTCGGGCTGTCCTGGAGGGTGTGGCGTACTCGCTTCGCGACTGCACCGTGCTGCTCGAATGGAATGCTGTTTCGGACATCCGCATCTGCGGTGGTGGTGCCGCGAGTCGGACATGGTGTCAAATTATTGCGGATGTACTCGGCCTGCCCGTGTGTCAGATGAGGCTACGGGACGCATCTGCGATTGGTGCCGCGCTGGCCGCAGTGGCCGGGTGCAGCGGTCGTGAACTGGCCGAGATCGCACAGGCTCGAGTTAAAGACTCAAGCCGCATCGAACCGGACATGAAGAATCACGAGACGTACAATTCCGCTTTCCAGAGGTACCGTGAGGTTGCTGAGCAGTACCTGAGGATATTTAGTCCCCAGACAACGCCGACCTACTGAAACAGTATGAGTCTCAACCTGGATGGCAGGGGCATACGGAGTGGACTGCGAAGAACTTGGAAGACGGCTCCTCCAGCTTTTCAGACTCATGGAATGCAGTTGCACTAAGACCATGCATCGGCTGCCAAACAGATGATACGCAAGAAGAAGGAGAGGAGATACTACCGGCCTGTTCGGAATGAGTAGCACGCTTGAGTGGGCAACAGGCTGCGTAGACCAGTGGAGCGGGCGACGGGATTCGAACCCGCGACGTCCTGCTTGGGAAGCAGGCACTC
>CAZODZ010000070.1:0-7971 GCA_964578745.1 uncultured Dehalococcoidales bacterium
GAGCGCCTGTCTTACACACAGGAGGTCACTGGTTCAAATCCAGTACTGCCCACCACCTGCCTCACAGGCCCCACCGGGGGCATGCACATCACTGTCGTGCCATTGAGCTGCTCCTTATGGCCACCGCCAGCGGATACGTGGCAGGTCTCAGGAGGCAGTGCCATGCGGCAGGGTGATTTTCCCCGGCACGATTGCCAGGCGATCGCCAACTCTTCAATTTCTCAGGCTCGAGATACTTCCGACGCTCTCGTCACATAATCCTACGTCGCGGTACGCATCGGACGTCTGAAGCCGGTCCTGAAGGCGCAGGCATGAGTGGGCCGGGTATGCCTGCAAACCGCCGCATCCAGGAGAGACTCTGCTAGAATTGCTGGCTGGAGTAGGTCAGCAGGGGGGTACCCTGCACCGCACCTCACTACAGATGTTCAGCCGGGTAATTGCGCGCCTTCCATCCCCCGTGGGCCGTGCCCTGGATATCAACGGGCACGTCTTCACTACGGTCACGGCTGCCGGAATGGCGGTATTACTGGTTGTCGCCAGCCGGCACCAGCAGACAGCCGTAGTCGCCGTGCTGGGACTTGGCCTCGCTACCATCATCATATCCAGGCTCTGGAGCACCGTCGTGCTGCGAAGCGTGTCTGCGGGAAGGGTACTTGACAGGCACGCGCTGTTTCCCGGCGAGGAACTGCAGCTGCAATTGCATGTCGCCAACAACAAACTGCTTCCGATGCCCTGGGTAGAAGTGGCCCAGGACCTTCCCGCGGGACTTCGTAGCGACCACCAGGGGGGACCCAAGCCGACAGGACAGCGCCGTCTGGCACGAAGCTTCTCGCTTCCCTGGTACTCACGCATCACATGGAACGAACGACTCGTGGCACAACGTCGCGGACTCTACCACCTTCCCGCCATGGAGATATCATCGGGGGACATTCTGGGACTCTATCCCCGCGCCACAGCGGGCGGCCCTGTCGAGCAGCTGACTGTCTATCCCCGCCTGTACCCGGTGCATCACCTCTCCACCCAGCGGACAGACGCCTCGGGCGAGCTTGTCGGCGTCTCGACTCTCCACGAAGACCCTACCAGGGTCCGCGGCATCCGCGAGTACGCCTCGGGAGACAGCCTCAGAAGGGTCCACTGGAAAGCGACTGCCCGCCAGCGCAGTCTCATGGTCAAGCTATTCGAGCCGTCAGCAGTATCCCGTGTCGAACTGGCCCTCGTGGCCGACGCTTTCTGCGAGGCCTCCGCGAACGACTTTGAACTCGCAGTGAGCTCGGTCGCATCCGTCGCACGCTTCTGTGTGGAGCACCAGCAGCAGGTGGCGCTAAGCAGCAATGCACGCCTCGGCCACACCGACACCCCCTTCCACCTGGGCGCGGGCGGAGGTGACCATCACCTGCTCAGCATACTGGAGGTGCTTGCCCGCATCGAATGCGCCGTGGCACGCCCGTTCCCGGCATTCCTGCATGAACTGCGCCGACTGGCACTCGCCCGCACGGCATTGATTGTCGTTACAGGTCGCATGGAGCCGACCTGCAGCCACGCGTTTCAACAGCTGTACAGCATGAACGCAAGCTTCCGGGTGCTGGTCGTTGACCCGACCGGGCACAGAAGCCGCGTATCGTTCCCGTGTACATTCGTACGTTCACCAGACGACCTGCTGGCCATAGGGAGGCGTGCACGGTGAACAGACGCCGCCGGTTCCTGCTCAGCTGTGCCGTGCTGGGTATGACTGCATGCTGGCTCGACGTCTGGGCGGAGATGCTCGAGCAGGCCACGTCCGCACAGGTGTCAATCGCATCCGGAGTGATCGTCCTCCTTCTGGTCGCAGCCGGGTGGCACGCAGCCCTGGCCCGAATGAAGCTGCACCCGGTGGCCGTACTTGCAGCCTACTGGGCCACGTGGCTACCGGCTGCTTCACTCACTGCAAGAATGCTGCTCTACCGCGGTTCGCCGTGGGTCAGCAGCCAATGGCTGCTGGCATTGCCACGCTCGCCTGTGTCAGTTTTCTTCGAACCCGATGTACCGGCGCTCCTCCTGTTCATCGGTTCAGCGGCCGCGTGGCATCTCGCACAAAGACGTGCTGTACATCTCCCGGACTATGGCAGGCTCCTGGCTGACTTCCAGTTCGGCCTCGTCATGCTCCTGGTGGCATTCCTCGTAAGCTACGGGTTCGAAGTCGAAGTGAGCCACCCGCTTCTTCCTGCTTTCTTGTTCTTTGGAATTGGCATCACCGCCATCGCGATTGCCCGCAGTGCCGACACGAACGATACCACCGTCAGCCTCTCGCCAGGGCAACTCTCGGGGATCGTCGCAGCAGCTGTCGGGGCCGTGTTCTTCACTTTTCTGCTGATAGCAACAATCGTACGCCCGGAGATTATCGATTCAGCCATCAATGGACTGCACTACGCAGGCAGTCTCATCGGACGGGCCCTCGCATACCTCGCCTCGCTGGTACCCGCGCCGGACTACGGTGAAATCGAGGCACCCGGAGCACCTGCTACAGGGGACGATTCGGCCCTGATTGAATGGTACCGCTCTCTGCCCCTGCCCGCGATTATCCGGCGGCTGGTGTACGTGCTCTGGGTAACAATCGTGCTGGGGGTGCTGCTGTTCGCGTTGTGGCGGATATGCGAACAGGTGCTGCAATGGTTGCGGAAACGACGTCAGCCCCTGGAAGGCGCGGTAGTTGAATCAAGCGGCAGCTTCTGGGCAGACCTCACCGCCCTGGTCGCCAGGATCGCAGCCATGATGCGGCGCACCGGTTCGGCACTTCTGGCAAGGCTGAAGACGCAGGGGAATGCCTCGAGGCGGACGGGCATAGACATATACCTCCAGATGATCAGGTGGACCGACAAGAAGGTGCTGCGACGCAAGCCGTGGCAATCTCCGCACGAATACCTCCGGTCGCTGGTCGCGTTCATGCCCGCGGCCGCACAGGACCTGGCATTTGTAACAGACAGCTACGTGCGCGAGCGCTACGGACGTCGTCCCGTGCCTGAAGAAGTACGAACAGAGATGGACGTTGCAGTGCACCGCATCCGGCACACCAGACTCAACAGATTGAAGAACCTCGGAGAGGAGAACTGACATGGCCCACGCTGCTACCGATCATCACGCCGACGTGAAAGAAGTCAAGGCCGCAGCCGACCGGTTCACCGAGAACATCGGCACCGTCATAGTCGGGAAAGAAGACATCATCCGGTTGTGCTTCGTGTCCCTGCTGTGCGAGGGACACATACTGATAGAGGACGTGCCGGGCATAGGTAAGACAACGCTTGCACGAACAATCGCACGCTCCATCGAGGGCTCCTTTCGTCGTGTCCAGTGTACGCCGGACCTCCTCCCTTCCGACGTGACCGGCATCCACTACTTCAATCAGAAATCAGGCGAGTTCCAGTTCAGGCCCGGGCCAGTCATCGCCAACGTCGTCCTCGTCGATGAAATCAACCGGGCCACACCCCGCACCCAGTCGTGTTTTCTTGAGGCTATGCAGGAGCGCCAGATCACAGTCGACCTTGACACACTGGGCCTGCCCCGTCCATTCATGGTGATTGCAACGCAGAACCCGGTCGAGCTCGAAGGCACGTTCCCCCTGCCAGAGGCCCAGCTTGACCGCTTCCTCGTTCGGCTTGCGCTCGGATATCCCTCGCCCGAGGAAGAATCGCGGATGCTGGAGCGGTTCCAGCGAAGTATCACTACGGAGTCAGTGTCATGTGTTCTGAATGGAGCCACACTCACGGTCCTTCAGGCCACCTGCAGGGGTGTATTTGTGGACGACTCGCTCAGGGCATACATTTCGGGATTGTGCAGAGCAACCCGCACGGACGAATCGATACGGCTCGGTGCGAGTCCCCGCGCCGCACTCGCGCTGCAGCAGGCCTCCCAGGCATACGCAGCGATGCATGGCAGGGATTATGTCATTCCAGACGACGTGAAGGCGGTGGCACAGCCAGTCCTCGCCCATAGACTCCTGCTCGACACGACCGCTTCACTGAGAGGAGAGACAGCGGTTGCCGTGATTGAACGGGTGCTTCAGACGGTACCTGTTCCCATCGACTGAACGGGAAGTGCGGACCATCACGCCGACGGCGAATTCCCGCCGGAAACAAGGTCGGCACCCTCACGCACAACCCGGAAGAGGTCCCCGGCGAGAGCCCTGATTCCTGACGAACTCTCCAGTTGGTCAACCCATGACTGCGGCAGAGAATCGCAGCCAAGCTTCGTGCCTAGAACGGCACCTGTCATGCAGCCAGTCGAATCGCTGTCACCGGAATGGTTGACAGCCGCCAACACGGCCCGTTCCCAATCACCCGGGAACACGAGTGCACAGTACAGCGCAACAGCAAGCGCCTCTTCCCCCACCCATCCACCACCCAGGCGCGGGATGGCCTCCGCAGGGCTCACTCCTGCGGCCGCAAGTGAGACTGCATACTGCACACTGGCAAGCGTCTCATCGTGACCAGGCCAGTGCATGAGGTCTTCAGAGGCAAGCCTGACTGCGTCCACCAGCTCACACCCATCAAGCAAGCGCGCGACCACGTCGGCGAACACGCCGGCGGAAAGATATGCTGAGGGATGCCCGTGAGTTATAGCGGCGAATTCGCTGCCGTAGAGAAAGGCCTGCCGGGGCGGAAAGGCCAGACCGGCAGGAGCGACCCTCGTCACTCCACCACATCCCTTGCGTGAATTGATGGGCGACATGATAGTGCCAGCCCGACCGCTTCTGAGCGACCAGAGGCACGTGGAGCCGGGCGCCCTGTTCATGTACGGGTTGTCCTGTGTCTTCAGCCACGCCAGATAGCGCCTGTACACCATCTGGACAGGGTGCCATGCATCACCATGACGGAGCGCGAGATACGCGTCGATACAGCCGCGCGCCGTTGCCAGCGACATCTGAGTGTCATCTGTGAAGCATCCCGCCTTGAATTCCCTCCATCGCTCAAGGCCGGTAATACCGTCCGGACCATACTCACGGCGGATCTCAGTAAGTTCAAGGAACTCCACGGGGGCTCCAAGAGCATCTCCAAGGGCAAGTCCCAGCAGGCAGCCCTCGTATTGTTCCTGACGTGCCGTCACAAAGGAGACCATGTGCCCTACTGCGAGTCCAGACAGCTTTCACCTCCGCGTTTACGCGGCATCAGGCCATCTACGCCCGCACCTCCACGTTGGCCATCTTCTCAAGCGCTCTGATAAGGGCCTGAGAGCCTTTCGACTCGAGGCCCTCATTCCACACCGTATGATAGAGTTGATGCACGATGGACGTGGCCGGGAGGAACACCTTCAGTTCATCGGCGGCAGCCAGCACCAGAGACAGATCGTTCTGCGAGGCGGCCACAGGGTATCCACCGTCGAACTCCCGCGTCAGTATCTTCGGCCCCATGTTGTCCAGCTCCCACGACTGCGCGGCTCCCGAGGAGACGATATTGAAGACTTTTCGAAGGTCGACCCCCGCCTTCGCGGCAAGTGTAAAGGCCTCGCAGACGCCACAGAGGTTCACGAAGCACATTATCTGATTGCAGAGCTTGGCTAACGCGCCGGAACCGCTCTCACCAACGCGGACAATGATTCTTCCGAGGGGCTCAAGCAGCGGAAGTGCAAGCTCAAACGCACGCGCCGGACCACCGACCATGATAACGAGGTTGCCGGTAGACGCAGCAGGCGCCCCGCCACTGACCGGCGCATCCAGATAATAAGCGTTCCTCTCGTTGCACGCACGGGCAATCCTGCCGGAAAGGGCCGGCAACGTGTTTGTCATATCGACAATCACCGCATCCTCACGCAGTCCCCCAACGATCCCTTCATCACCCAGGTTCCAGGCTTCAGACTCATCGCTACTGTCAGCGGCAACGAAGACAATCTCGGACTCTGCAGCAAGATGTGCCAGCGTGGCCACCCGCTGAGCTCCGGCAGCCACACACTCCCCCACCATCGTCTCATCAGCCCCCCAGAACAGGGTATGGTGTCCATACTCCATCAATCTCCAACACACAGAAACTGCAAGAGCACCATTCCCGGCGACACCAACACGTCGTATCGACATTCCACCCTCCTCTTGTTCCATTGTAGTGACATTGTATTCAGCGCCAGCGAGGTGAGCAAACAACACGGCCTGACAGACACGCGTTTGCTACTATAGCGCGGTGTGGGCCGGGTAAGGCGGTCCTGCCGACACGCCAGCCACAGAAGGAGGAGTATATGTTCGACAACGGCATGCGTGGCAAAGCACAAACAGTACTTGGGCCTGTCGACGCTGCTGCCCTTGGCGTGACTCTGCCACATGAGCACTGTCTCTTCGACCTTTCAATGTGGTTTGCAGAGCCGCACAAGTCAAGCGAGCGGCACCGAGCATATCAGCCTGTCAGCCTGGAGAACCTCGGATGGGTCCGTTATCACCCGTACAACAACCGCGACAACTGGATCATGCTGGATGAAGACATCGCCATACGGGAACTGGAGCGCTACAAGCGGTTCGGCGGAGTTTCCCTGGTTGACATGTCAAACCAGGGGCTCGGGAGGGACCCGGAGGCACTGGCGCGGATATCGAGGGCAACAGGACTGAACATCATAATGGGCTCAGGTTTCTACCTCGAACCCGGCTGGCCCGAGGGCCTCTCCGAGGATGCCATGGTTGAGAGTATCGTCACTGATATCACGAAAGGTGTGGACGGGAGCGGCATCCGCTCCGGCCTCATCGGCGAGATAGGCATCGAGCGGTTCGGCCCGGAATGCCCAATGACTGAAGGCTACTACATGGCGCTGCGGGCGACAGCGGAGGCCCAGAAAGAGACCGGGGCGCCGGTGAACATCCATCCCGGACACAGCCCCGATTCGCCGATTGAGATTGTCGAGTATCTGAGTGTCCACGGCGCAGACTTGTCCCACGTAGCCATAAGCCACATAGACCGTACAGTGTTCAGTCATGCAAAGCGCGTGGAACTCGCCAGGACAGGATGTTACCTCGAATACGACATGTTCTCATTCGAAGGGTGGCATCAGACCAGACACGTTCTGTCTGAAGAGAATCCCGTCCCCATGGAAGTGCCAAACGATGCAGGCAGAGTCGCCGAAATCATTGCCCTCATAGAGGAGGGGTTCATCGATCAGATACTCATCTCACATGATCATTGCAGCAAGCACAGGCTGTTCACGTGGGGAGGTCCCGGATACGCCCACATACTCGAGAACATCGTGCCGCTGTTCATGAGCCGCGGACTCAGCCGGGAACAGATCGATGTCCTGATAGTTGAGAACCCAAAGCGGTTCCTGCAATTCACATAGGCCCCGGCGCACACAGAACAGGGCGGAACGGGGCGGGCCAGGAGAGCCACGCTTGTCCTGCTTTGCAGAACTCATCAGGCCGGCGTTTCACCCAATGTAACAGTGGTTACGTGCCGACCGCGGCCTCTCCAGTACGTTACCTCAACCGCATCGCCGACCTCGTGCGCCAGGAGGACTTCCATGAATGCTTCCACGTCCGCCGTGGCGGTACCGTCAAGTTCAAGGATAACGTCTCCTGCCCTCAACCCAGCCTTCGCCGCAGGACTGTTCCCGACCACTTCGGTGATCAGCACTCCGCTGTCCGTCCCGATGTTGTACCTCAGCGCTATCGTTGCGTTGAGCGTATAGACGCCGATACCCATCCACGGACGGATGACCCTGCCGTCCTGTACCAAAGCCTCGATAATCGGCAGCGCCTGGTTGATACTGATAGCGTAGCCCATACCCTCAACACCAATCGTCGCGATCTTGACGCTGTTGATGCCAACAACCCGGCCAGCCATATTCACAAGAGGCCCGCCACTATTGCCCGGGTTGATTGCCGCGTCTGTCTGGATGAGATCGAGCAGCGTCTGGCCCTGTGATTCCTGGAGGGACACACCCAGCGCACTGGCGATTCCAGCGGTAGCGCTTATACCCATGCCAAGCGAATTACCGATTGCGACAACGGTATCCCCGACGCGCAGGCCCGAA
>CAZODZ010000071.1:0-7938 GCA_964578745.1 uncultured Dehalococcoidales bacterium
GGGGATCGGCCATACCGACGTCTTCGGATGCGAAGCGGACCAGCCGTCGTGCAATGTAAAGCGGGTCCTCTCCAGCCTCGAGCATTCGGCCCAGCCAGTAAAGACCGGCATCTGGATCTGAACCACGTAAAGACTTGTGCAACGCCGATATGAGGTCATAGTGCTGGTCGCCCGCTCGGTCGTACAGGAGTGTCCGCTGTTGCACAGCCTCATTGATTGCTTCAGTTGTGATATGGCGTCTGCCGCTGTCATCGGGCGCGCTGCCGAGCGCAGCAAGCTCCAACGCGTTGAGGGCAATCCTTGCATCGCCGTCGGAGACGGCGATCAGCGTGTGGCGCGCCTCATCCGGCAATTCCGCGTTGAGCCTACCCAGGCCGCGTTCGCGATTCGTAAGCGCCCGGTCGATGATCGTGGAGAGCGCCTCCTTGTCAAGTGGCTCCAGCCTGAATGTGCGCGCACGCGACAGCAGGGGTGAGATGACTTCGAACGAAGGATTCTCGGTAGTCGCTCCAATGAAAACGACCGTGCCGTCCTCGACAAACGGCAGGATGGTGTCCTGCTGGGCCTTGTTGAACCTGTGTATCTCGTCTATGAATAGGATCGTCCGTTGTCCCGAGAATGACAGCCGTTTCTTTGCCTCGTCAACAACACGACGCAGGTCTGCTACTCCGGCGGTCACCGCGCTCAAGGGTACAAAATGCGACCTGGTGTAGCGGGCAATGATCCGAGCAAGCGTTGTCTTGCCTGTCCCCGGCGGTCCCCACAGGATGATGGATGGCATCTGGTCGGCTTCAATGCTGCGCCGCAGCAGGCGTCCCTTACCGACCACGTGTTCCTGCCCTGCGAATTCGTCGAATGAGTCGGGTCGCATCCGCGCTGCAAGAGGTACGCGGGGGTTCTGCGGGCGTCGCCTGTCAGCTCCTCCTCCGGCGGGTTCAAACAGCGATGGCCTCTCGTTCATATCATGCCAGGCGTGCCATCAGGCGGCACTGTGAAGCGCTAGTCGAAGAATGTGCGCAGTGCCTTCAGCGCCTCGCGTGCGATGGTCTCGGGATCCGGACTAAGGTCCATTACTTCAATCGACAGGTACCCGCTGTAGCCCACGTCCTTGAGCGCCTGCGCGATAGACGGAAAATCTATCTTTCCCGTCCCCGGCCAACTCTTGTTCTCGTCGTTCATGTGGACATGGACCAGATACCTTCCGTGCTGATGTATCGCCTTTGGAATGTCGACACCCTGGTTGTACGCGGCGAAACAATCGAGCATCCATCTGAGATTCGGGTGATCAACGTCGCTGACCATCTTCATCGCTTCGTCCGGTGTGTTGATGAAATTGGTCAGTGCCGAATGGATTGGTTCGAGGCTGAGGATGACGTCATAGTTGGCGCAGTACTCGGCGCACTCGCGTAGCGTGTCCCGGGCCATCCTCCAGCCTTCGTCATACGGGATCTCCTCAGGGATACTGCGCGACTTGGCGGAGCCAAGCACCACGTTTCTGCCCCCGACCTCGCCACAGAAACGGATAAGCTCCTTCAGGTACTCCTTTGTCCACTGCCGTATCTCCGGGTCGGCACTATTGAGCTGTAGTCCCTCGGGACAGCTGAACAGAGGCCTCAGGTTTGGAATGGGTGTGAACAAGGCGTGGATGCCGGCGATCTCGATTCCGGCTGCGTCCGCCCATTCGCGCATCCGCTGTCGCTCCGGGTCCGTGACGTCCGTTATGCTGTTGCAGAACGAATACGAAGCAAGCTCGACGGCTTGGTAGCCCACGTCCTTCGCGAACTTGAAGATGTCCTCGACATCCCATCCGGGAAACGTGTCGCTGCAGATCGAGTACTTCATTCCTCTTGCACCTCCCGTTGTCTTGTGCCGCGTGGTTACGCTTATCTGCCATAGAAGAAGCGAAGTGGCCGCAGCTCCTTCCAGATCTCGTCACATGCGGCACGTTCTTCGTCGGTGAGTGTGATTTCTGCTGCCCCCATGTTCTTTTCTATGTGCTTCGGAGAGGTGGCGCCGATGATGACCGACGTGATATTGGGACTGCCCAGTATCCATGCGAGCGCCATCTGCACCATGTCGTGGCCTGCCTGCGCTGCAATTGCCCGGAAGTGCTCGACAGCCCGGAAATTCGTCTCGTTCCAGTACCGTTCGTAATACATCCGGCCCATCGTTTCGTTGGAGAACCTTGTACCTGGCGCTGGTGGCTTCGACGGGTCGTGCTTGCCTGTGAGCAGTCCGCCTGCAAGCGGGTTGTAGACACACACACCGAGGCCTTCTTCGGCGCAAAGGGGCAGCAACTCATATTCGATGTCACGCGTCAGCAGGTTATAGGGAGGCTGGACACACTCGAAACGGGCGAGCCCGTTCACGTCGCTTGTCCACAGTGCCTTGCTTATCTGGAACGCGCGGAAGTTGGAGACGGCTGGGTACCTGACTTTGCCCTGGTGCACCAGGTCATCCAGTGCACGCAGTGTCTCTTCAATGGGCGTAGTGTAGTCAGGCAGGTGAAGGTAGTACAGGTCGACATAATCAGTGTTGAGACGCCGCAAGCTTGCCTCAATGGCATGCATGACGTACTTGCGTGACGCGCCTCTGTCATTGGGGAATGGGCCCATGGGATTTCCGAACTTGGTCGCGAGAACGACCTGGTCCCGTCGGCCCTGCAGCGCCTTGCCTACGATTTCCTCTGAGCGCCCCTTGACATACATGTCAGCCGTGTCGATGAAGTTGAGGCCCGCGTCCATGGCCGCGTGTATCATGGCTATGGCGTCGCTCTCACTGACCTGGTCGCCGAACGTCATTGTGCCGAGACAGAATTGCGAGACTTTAAGGCCGGTCCTGCCGACTTTCCTGTAGTCCATCTTTCTGTGTAGCCCCCTTATCAAATGCAATTCGAAGCTTATCGGCGCGCCTGTCGGGTGTCAACAGACGAGGCTGTTGCGCCGCCAGCGTATCTATCGTGGCGCGACGCCGCTGCGTGGATTGGCGATTATCATGAGCACCGCCGCCACTACAAGGGCTGCCTGGACAAGGGCAAACGTGGTTGTGTATGAGCCCGTAACGTCATGCAGGAAGCCTCCGAGCCATGGACCGATGGATACCCCGACGGCCACCGCCAGGATCGACATGCCCTGGATGGAGCCGTAGTTGCGACCGTGAAAACAGTCGGCGATGCTCGCAAAGCAGGTTGGCGGCGTGATGCCGAGCCCGTAGCCCGTCGCTGCTGCGAACAGAATGGCCACGGCGACCGGCGCCACAAGTCCGCAGGTGAATATTGTCAATGAGTACATGATTGCAGTGACACCGCGGGACCAGTGGAAGTCGTCGACGATGACCGGGTAGAAGACGGTGAACGTGTTGCGAATGGCATAGGCCACCAGGATGATGCTGAAGCCAGCCGCAACCACCACCCATCCGTAGGAGACGTGTGGTCTGTTCATCGACTCCCGTCGCCGGCGCCGTGTTCCGGCCCCTCAGACGGCAACGTCCCCCTTGCCCGGCCGCACCGTCCACATGGCGAACCCGGCGATGGCAGCCATCAGTAACACGAGGAGCAACGCTATCTCGTATGTGCCGGTGATGTCGTGCAGGATGCCGCCCAACCATGGACCGATGGCTCCTCCGATGGAGCACCACAGGATTATCGTTCCCTGTATCGCCCCGTAGTTGCCGCCGTGGAAGCGGTCGGCTACCGCGGCGAAGCAGGTTGGCGGTGTGATTCCCAGCCCGAAACCGGCGCTGATGCCGAAGGCGAGCGGAATGAGCAGCGATGTCCCGGCAGAGGTTGCAAGCATAAGGGCCGTGCCGAGTACGGTGAGTAGACAACCGCCAAGGAATATGTACGTGCGGCCGAAACGGTCGGATAGAAAGCTTGAGAAAGTGCCGACCGCGAATGCAACGCCGAAGATGCTGAACAGGGATGCAGCCGTCATCGGCGCGTACCCCGCGTCCTGGAGGATGTAGACGAAGTGGGCAAGCGTTATCTGTTGCGCCACCCCCATGTTGCAGAAGCTGATAATGAGGAACACCTTGAACGTCCGTGTCCTCAGGGCCGATTTGACATCCCAGCCGGGCGTGACTGCAGGCACTGCTGTACGCTGAATTATCTCCCTGGCGTCAGCACTGGATGTCGCTGCAGCCGCCTGCGTTGCGTTCGCGCTGCTCCTGCGGAAGAAGAGCAGGACGAGTGGGACACAGATGGCGACTGCCGAGAGGCCGATGATGATGTATGCCCTCTGCCAGCCGTATGTCGAGATGAGGAACTGGAATACCGGAGCAGTCACAAGGCTCACGCCGAACCCGGAGCCGAGAAGGCCGAATACGAAGCCCCTCCTGTGGGGGAACCACCCGGTAATCACCGTGCTGAGAGGCGTGATGCCGCTGAGGCTGACACCGATCGCGACGAGGATGCCATACAGCAGGTAGAAGTGCCATGTCTCGGTGGCCAGGCTGCAGAGCGACACACCACCGCCGGCAATCAGCACGCCTGCAGCGACAACGGCCCTGGGGTTGTGCCTGTCGACGAGGCTTCCAGCTATGGGCGCGACAAAGCCGTAGGCGAGCAGTGTGATGGAGTACATGATGGCGGTGACGCCGCGGGTCCAACCGAAATTGTCAACTAGTACCGGGTAGAACACGCTGAAGGTATTGCGCATTCCGTAGCCGATAAGCATGGCCACGAAGCCTGCTGCGAGAACGAGCCAGCCGTGATAAGGCCGTCGCATGTTTATACGCCCTCCCCAGTGGCGTCAACCAGCCGTGGCCGCGCGCCGGGGACGGGCTGCAGCTTTCGGGGTGCCGCGATGAACACGAGCAGCGCTGCGAGCAAAAGGGCGCCTACTACGATGGCGAGGGTGATGGTATAGCTGCCGGTGATGTCAACAAGATAGCCGGCGAACCACGGGCTGAATGCGCCCCCCAGGGAGAAACCGAATGTCACGAACCCGAATATCGAGCCGTAGTTCCTGCCCTGGAACAGGTCGGCAACCGTTGCAAAGAACGTCGTCACCGCTGCTCCCATCCCGAGGCCGCAGAAGAACATACTGATGGCGCCCAGCCACGAAAGGGACGGGTTATTGACGGCGAACATGAGCGCGGTTGCGACCGCCGCGATGATACAGCCGGGCCCGAACACATGCTCGCGTCCTATCCTGTCGGACAGGTAGGCAAACAGGTAGCCGATGGTGATGCCGATGGCGTAGAAGCTGAATATGTTTGCAGCCAGCTGCGGCGGGAATGCCTGGTCATGGAAGAAGTAGACGCTGTGTGCGATTATGGTCTGCTGTGCGATGCCCATCATGCAGAAGTCGGCGATGAACAGGAGCCAGAGCGTGCGTGTGCGCAACGCACGGCGCAGCGTCCAGTCTGTACGCGACCACTCATTCGAGACCTGTCGATGGGTGGTGGGAGTGTCGGTGCCGGAGACCGGGGCAGCGATGCCGTCGGGATAGGTGCCTTTCTCCGCCGGGCTCCTGCGCATGAGGATGGCCGCCAGCGGGACCAGGATGGCGATGGCGAGCAGACCTATCGTCAGGTATGCCTGAGAACGGCCCATCCCGGTGATCAGTGATTGTGCCACAGGAGAGGCAAGCAGCCCGAAGCCGAAGCCCATGTTGAATATGCCGAAGGCAAGCGCACGTTTGCGTACGAACCAACGCGCCATGATGGCGCTCTGCGGCGTTACGCCTGTCATACTCAGGCCGGCAGCCGCACCCACTCCGTAGAGCAGGAAGAAATGCCACTGCTCACTGGCGATGCTGCACAGTGCGATTGAGCCGCCCATGATGCAGACGCCTATGGGGAAGACCACGCGCGGACTGAAACGGTCAGCCAGTCCCCCTGCGACCGGAGCCATGAGACCGTAGACGATGATGTTGATGGAGAACATCAGCGCGGTGCTGCCGCGGGCCCAGCCGAACTCCTCCACCAGCGCAGGATAGAACACGTTGAAGGTGTTACGGAGGGCATATCCTACGGCCATCATGGTGAATGCGACGGCGACTATCACCCAGCCGTAGAAGAATCGTGGACGTTCTATCACGGTGTCGTCACTGTCTTTCGTGGGCCTCGCGGTGCTCAGCGGCTTGACGGGTAGTCTTTCTGTCCTGCGTGGCTGACACGAACAAGCCGTGCCAGTATAACAGGAGCAGTCAGCAGGCTTCAAAAACAATTGGTCGGCGTGGTCAGTCGATAGTCCGGACGATACCGGCGGTGGTGAACACCAGGCCGAGTGAGACCTTTGCAGGGGGTATCCCCAGCATGCCGGCGAGGACATCGCGGTACGTCCTCATTTGAGCAACGTAGTGGAATGCTCTCGCGCTCACGGCCGCGCTGCCGCGTACGTCGTCTGTCTTGAAGTCGTAGATGACCGCGCCGACCGGTCTGCCCCTTTCTTTGTATATCACTACGCGATCGAAGCTACCAGTAATCCAGTCATCGCCTCTGACTACTTCGAAACGCCGCTCGCGCCACAATGAGATCTCGCCATCGGGACGGGCGAACACCTGCGCGATGTCCGCCTCGAGCAGTGCCTTGCGGACATGCTCAATCGCTGTCTCCCACAACGCCGGGTCGGCGCCGTGTGGGGGTGGTGGGGTGCTGTAGGTTGCCGCCTCCCCGGCATCAAGCCACTCGATGTGCTGGAGGATGGCGTGGACGAGAGAGCCGAGCTCCCTGCGCCGACGTCGCTTCTCATCGAAGAGTGCCGCTGCGTCCGTCTCGGCGTCGTCGGCGTCCGACGGTCTCACTGCGGTTAGGCGCCGGTGGGGTTGTAGGGATGCTGCAGCCGGGATGACATCGGCCTTGTCAGGTTGGTGGCGCTCATGTATCAACGGCAGTGTTACGTACCATGATGTATTCCCTGCGGAATATAGGCACGTCGACATGACATCTCCAGCCTGGTATGTTGTCCCGTCAGCCTCGGTCGGCTTCGTGTCGCCGGCGAGTTGCTGCTTGATGAATGCCGCCTGCGTGAATGCCCGGGAGGTCTTTCCGGGGTATGACGTGATGACGTACAGCGCCCGCTTCGCCCGGGTCATGGCTACGTAGAGGAGGCAGAGCGACTCGATGGCGGCGTCCTCCTCCATCTTGGAGGCCTGCTGTGAGAGTGTGTCATCCGCATCGACGACCAGTCGACGCGGCATCTCAAGTGCCCACAGAGGCTCGTTTGTCTCGGTGTCGCGCGCAAGCGCGAAGTTCGTCTCACGCGCCTTTGCCATACTCTGGTGATCCTCCAGCTCCGGCAGTATCACCACGTCGAACTCGAGTCCCTTCGCCTGGTGGACGGTCATGACGCGCACCGCATCGTCCGCCGCTTGCTCGTGCAGCTCGTAGCCATCAATGAAGTCCAGGAACTCGTCGCAGTCCCTGCTGCCGGTAGCATCGAACTCGGTCGCTGCCGCGAGAAGCTCGCTCAGTCTCTTGCGACCGTATGCGTCAAGTGGGGACCGCCTGTCCATGCGGGCGCCCCAGTCGCGAAGCAGCGATTGGAAACCGTGCAACTGAATGTGGCGCAGAGCCTGTCGCGACAGCACGTCGCGTGAAAGTCGCCTGTCACGCAGCTCGTTGTTCAGCGGGCTCATCTGCAGGTGGCGCCACGCCAGGTTGTTTCCGGGGTGTGCCGCGACGGCAACGAGGGAAAGCAACACCGCCACCACCGGGTTGTCCTTGATGGCAGCCCGTCCCTCGTGGATGATGGTCATGTCGGGGCATTCCCGCCGCAGAAAGTCGACCACCTCTTTCCCCTGCTCGTTCGTGCGCATGAGCACGGCTGTGGTGAGGGGGGTGGCGCAGTCGCCCGAAGCGGTCCGTTTCGTCGGCATGATGCTGCGGAGCAGGCCCGCTGCAATAGCGTAGCGCTCCTCCGCACCGGGCCTGAAGCTCCCGCCGTCGCATGGCGGTTCAAGCAGCATCGCGCAGCCGGCAGTGGTGTCCGTGTGG
>CAZODZ010000072.1:0-7622 GCA_964578745.1 uncultured Dehalococcoidales bacterium
GCATCATCGAACGTCACGGCCATCCTGCCCATGATGTGACGGAAGCCGGACACGCCTCCGTACTGGCCACTGCATATCTCGCGGCCGGTCTCCACCATCTCGGGTTCGCCGCGGCCAAGCTCCTCGTAGCTGTACAGCTCGTAATTCTCGGGATCCTTGAGGACGCCGTCGGCGTGAATGCCCGAGGCATGCGCGAACGCGTTTGCGCCTACGCCGGGCTGGTTGATAGGAATCGGGACACCGAAAGCGTAGCTGGCATATTGTGCGGTCTTCCAGGCCTTGGTAAGGTGGATTGGTCGGCCAAGCTCGTACCTGTTTGCGAAGCCCTTAGACTTCGTAACGGCGAGCACCGTGGCTACGAGATCGGCGTTGCCGGCGCGCTCACCAATGCCGTTGATCGTAGTATTGATATAGACGTCCTGCCCTGCATCAAGGACGGCCTTCGCGCCAGCGAGCGAGTTTGCGACCGCCATGCCGAGGTCACCATGGCAATGAACCTCGAGTGGCATCTCGACCGCTTCAGCAAGAGTCTTCATCGTATCGTAGATGCTGAAGGGATTGTCATAGCCGAGCGTATCGCAGTAACGTACGCGGTCAGCACCGTGCTCCTTTGCAGCCCGAGAGAAGCGGATCAGAAAGTCGAGGTTGGTACGTGAGGCATCCTCGGCATTGATTCCGATGCTCTCGGCACCATGTTCCTTCGCAGCCTCGAGCGCCTGCACCATGCTTGCGATTACATCGTCCTCGGTGAGTCGGCCACCCCACTTGCCGTAAATCATCTGCTCGGACGTCGAAATGGACAGATTCAGGTGCTTCAGGCGAGGCACCATCTTGAAGGCAGTGTGAACATCCTCCACTGTCGCCCGGATCCAGCCCGAAAGCCTGATGGGTCTCAGTTTGCCCTTCTCTTGAAGTTCCAGGTTTGCTTGCAGATACAGCGTTTCGTGCTTCGTCGTGGGGAAGCCGAATTCCGATTGAAAGATGCCCATCTCATTCAGGTACTGGTTGATCATGGTCTTCTCCAGTTTGGAGAGACCGAGACGGGCAGTCTGGACACCGTCGCGGTTGGTGACGTCGATGAAGTAGATCTTGGGCATACTGTTGAGCCTCCGTACACAAAATAGAAAACGAAATGTACCCTATGCGCGCTGCCGCGTCAAAGGCACAGGGTGACACTGCCTCATGTGATCGAGTCGGCGCACGAGCTGCCACGAGTGGTGTATACTATCGTCTCCATGTCACGTTCTCGTGTCGCCATCATCAATGTCACCGGCTATATCGGTGTCGACCTAGCGCGGATACTCCTGCGCCATCCTGGTATTGACCTTGTCTGCGTCACCGGCAGGAGCGCAGCAGGACAGGCCCTCACCGATGTTTTCCCACACCTGTCTGACACTGACCTCGTTATCAAGCCCCAGCTTGATACGGAGGTCGACCTTGTATTCTCGTCCATGCCTCACAGGGCCAGCGCTGAGATAGTCGGCCCGCTTGTCAAGGATGGTGTGAAGGTTATCGACGTGAGCGCCGATTTCCGTCTCAAGAGCAGGAAAGAATACGAGGCGTGGTACCAGGTTGCACATCCATATCCGGAGCTGCTGGCAGAAGCGGTGTATGGCCTGCCGGAACTCCACCGTGATGAAATACGTGGTGCACACCTTGTGGCCAATCCTGGCTGTTACCCAACGGGTGCATTGCTGGCAATTGCGCCTGCAGTGGCTGCCGGCATTGTCCAAGGTGACATAATCGTGGACAGCAAGTCAGGAGTATCGGGAGCCGGGCGTAGCCTGAGTTTGATGACACACTACGCGGAGTGTAACGAGAGCACTGCCGCCTACTCGCTCGGGGGCCACCGTCATGAACCGGAGATAGTACAGGAGGCCCGTCTGCTTGGGAAGGTAGGGACTATAATCTTCCAACCCCACCTTGTACCGATGAGTCGGGGCATTCTCAGCACCTGCTACATACCCCTGTCGCCGGTATGGCGGGACAGCATTGACGACCCGGTGCGACGCGTCACAGATATGTACCACGAGTTCTACGCAGACGCGCCGTTTGTTCACGTTGTGGCCTCGCCGCCGGCTACCAAGCACGTGTGGGGCAGCAACTACTGCCACGTATTTCCGTACTACGATGTCCGTACGGGTCGCTTGCTCGTTGTGAGCTGTATTGATAATCTTGTCAAAGGTGGTGCGGGACAGGCTGTTCAGGATATGAACATCATGCTCGGGCTGGGCGAGACCCAGGGTATCGACGCACTTCCTGTCTACCCGTGAGCGGATCCATTCACGCCCTCATCGTCTAGAGGCCTAGGACGCCAGCCTTTCAAGCTGGAGATCAGGGGTTCGAATCCCCTTGAGGGCATTACTTTTCATTCGCGGCCTCTGCGCCTGCCTTCCACGCCATCAGACGTGAGGGAGGAGTCGAGGAGTTGAATATTCGAGCATGTGCCTGGTTGCACTCAAGGCATGGGAGGTACGGAGGGCACGCCGGTGCGCGACACTATTCCTGCCAGGCACCTTCGCCGATGAGCGGCACGAAGTAACAAGTCCCTAGGTCTTCTACTCGGTCGCCTTCAGGCAGATGGGTAATGCGTAGCAGCTGCTGCTGCCAGCGTGATCCCACGGGGATGACGAGCCTGCCGTGCCATTTGAGTTGGCCCAGAAGCATCTGGGGAATGTCCGGCGCGCCGGCCGATACGAGGATGGCATCGTAAGGAGCCTCTGACACCCAGCCAAGGACTGTACGTGGCACGACATGGATTTCAACATTCCTGTAACCCAGGCGCGACAGGACGGATCTGGCAGACTCTGCAAGCTCGGGGATTATCTCCACTGAGATGACCTTTGCCACCAGCTCGCCCAGAATGGCAGCTACGTAACCACTGCCGGCGCCCACTTCAAGCACCTTGTCAGTGGGCTCCAGCTGCATCGCCTCAAGCATCAACGCGACGATATAAGGCTGAGAGATGGTTTGGCCATGGCCGATGCTGAGAGGCCTGTCCTGGTACGCGAACTGCCGCTGGCTCTCGGGGACGAACTCTTCTCTTGGCACACGCTTCATCGCCTCGATGATGCGCTGGTTGTGGACTTCCCATGAAAGGTGCTGAAACAGTTGCTGCTTCGCAGCTTTGAGATCCACTACCTCCTCCTGGCGGGATAGAGCTAGTTCCTACCCCATGATAGCAGCCAGGATGAGCAACACGACGAGAAAAGAACCGGCAAGAATACCGATGCTTTTGAGTTCGCTGTTGACATACTGGTAGCGCTCGGCATACTCGGCCCAGGTAGTGACGGACCTCTGCCTTCGCAGAGCTTCCGGCGTTGCGGGAACCTGCGTGGCGATGGGCTGAGCTGCCGGACGAGGCTGGTGGGCTGCTGCCCGTTGTCCAGGTCGTCTGGCTGGTTTCTGTGACTGCTTGCGGCGCTGTTTCTTAGACATGTTTTGACCCTACTTTGCAGATGAGACTGGTTGCCTGTACACCCTGGTGCTGGAGATGTATGCGTGGCCGAGGGTCTGCTGTAGCGATTTGAGGTCCGTACCAGTCTGCAGCTTGCGCACTGCGAAGCTATGTCTCAATGTGTGAGGCGTAACCCGGTTCCCAAGCCCGGCCTTGTTTGCGTAGTTCTTCACTATCTGCCAGAAACCCTGTCGCGTGAGCCTGTGGCCACGTCGGTTCAGGAACAGGGCTGTCTCAGTATCGTTGTACAGCAGGTCCAGTCGCCCGTTCTCGATGTAGTCGCGCACGAGGCGCGCTACATCCGCCGTGAGGCGAATGTCACGTGTGGAGTCGCGATGGTGGCACCTCAGTATACAACGCTGGAAGTCGATGTCATTCACCTCCAGCGCCACCACCTCGCTTGCCCGCAGGCCGGTGGCGTAGAGGAGTTCGAGCATGACTACGTCGCGCCGCGCTTCGGGTGTATCAATTGAGCGTGGCACTGCCACAAGCCGCGCATATTCATCCTGCGTCAGAACACGCGGGGCCTTCTTGTTGATCGGCGGACTTATGACGTTGCGGATCGGATTCTCCTTGAGGCGACCCGTGTCGACGAGATACTTGAAGAATGAGCGGGCAGAGGCAAGCTTGCGCGCAGATGTCGCTGGAGAATAGCCCTTACCTTTGAGGTGCGCGAGGTAGGCACGCAGCAATTGCTCCTCCGACGCCCTCACCCCCCTCGATTTTTCCTGCGAGATGAACTCCGCAAGCTGGTTCAAGTCGTTCTGATACGCGGAGATGGTATTCTGCGACGAGTGCCTGGATGTGGCCAGGTAGTCGAGAAAAGCAGCGATATCCTGCTTCATGGGATTTTCATTGTACCATAAGCCCTTAAGCTTTTGTCGCCTTCGTGGCACCTTGCTAGAATCGGGCAGTGACCTCACAAAATTTTGGCAAGAAAATTCCTCTAGTGCCGCAGGCTCCTGGAGTATATCTGTTCAAGGATTCTACAGGCGAGGTGATCTACGTAGGAAAGGCTGCGAACCTGCGCAATCGCGTGCGCAGTTATTTCGGCTCACGCGCGGGCCTGAGCGTGAAGACGCTGCGCATGGTTTCGATGATAGATGACATCGAGTTCATTATAACCGGCAGCGAACAAGAGGCGCTCTTGCTTGAGGCCGACCTGGTAAAGCGCTACAGGCCGCTGTATAACGCCCGACTCAAAGACGACAAGAGTTTCCCATTCCTCAAGGTCGATGTTCAGAACCAGTGGCCGACGGTCACGGTGACAAGACGGCCCGTCGCGGATGGCTCAAGGTACTTTGGACCATTTGCCAGTGCCTGGTCGGTGCGCCGGACGCTGCAGTTGCTCAGGAAAGTGTTCACGTTCCGCGCCTGTTCGGGGCCGCTGCCAGACAGGGGCACCCGGCCCTGCCTTAACAAGGATATCGGGCTTTGCCCTGGCCCTTGCGTAGGAGGGATCAGCAATGCCGACTATCGTGAGACAATCGAGAAGGTGCTCCTGTTTCTTGAAGGCCGGTATCAGGAGGTACGCGATTCGCTCGTGGCGCAAATGAATGCGGCTGCGGCCGCACTCGACTTCGAGAAGGCGGCAAGGCTGCGAGACCAGGTACGGGCGGTGGAGTTGGTCACGAACCGCAACATTGGCGTTGTTGCGCTTCGCGGCGACCAGGACATAGTGGCGGTGGCACAGGATGCCAGAGGAGGCCTTGTTGAGGTATTCAGCGTGCGTGGAGGCCGTGCCCTTGGCCGCCAGGACTATCCAATCGAGGGCGCCGGTGACACTTCGCCCGGAGAGGTGCTGCGTAGCTTCATCGTTCAGTACTACCGCAGCGCTTCAAGTATCCCTCCCGTGGTGCTGCTTCAATACCCTGTTCCGGACGCGCGTCTCATCAGCCACTGGCTGAGCAAGGCGAGCGGGCACCGGGTGAGGCTCATCGTCCCCAGGACTGGTGTGCGTAAGCAACTTGTTGCGAATGTGGCCGATAGCGTATCCAGGCAGTTCGCCGCTGCACGAGTGGTTGTCGGGCGGGGAGCTGAACATGGCCGGCTCGGACTGAGTCAACTGAAGGATGTCCTCAATCTTCCTGTGTTACCACGTCGCATCGAGGCGTATGACATCTCCAACATGCAGGGGGCCAGTGCCGTAGGCAGTATGGTTGTGTTCGAAGACGGCGTACCGAAGCCTTCTGAGTACCGGCGCTTCAAGATACGCACGGTCAGCGGCCAGGACGACTACGCGATGATGCGTGAAGTCCTGCGCAGGCGTTTTGTGCGACTGGGGCGTGGGGCGCCAGCCGGTAGCCGCGGCAGGGCAAATTGGAGTGTCGTTCCTTCGCTTGTAGTTGTCGATGGTGGTCGCGGCCAGCTGAATGCCGCTATAAGCGCCCGCGAGGAATCGACGCTGCACAAAGTACCCATTGTCAGCCTCGCAAAAAAGGAGGAACTGGTTTTCGTCGAGGGGAAACCGTCGCCTGTGCAGCTGCCTGACGACTCGCCTGTGCTACACCTGCTGCAGGCAGTGCGTGACGAGGCGCACCGTTTTGCGGTGTCCTACCACCGGAACGTGCGGGATTCATCTGCCCTGTCGTCTGTCCTCGACGAGGTGGCCGGAATAGGGCCGCGCAGGAGGCGTGCATTGCTTGTCGCGTTCGCCAGTCTTGCAGAATTGCGCGCCGCGAGCATCAATGAGTTGCGACAGAGGGCTGGGGTGCCGGAGACCGTTGCGCGCGCGCTCAAGCGGCACCTCGACTCCGCTGCCTCGTGAGCTCCCTGCGGCTGTGTCTCCCGCGCAAACGTCGTGGGAGTCACGCATCAGCCCCAGCTTCGCGTGCGAGCCGCTCGACAAGGGCCCAGTAGGGGTCGGTCACCGGATGTTCAAGTGGTCGTGTGCCCTGATTGCCTGTGATGTACATACCATCCACGGCAGGAACAACTTCCCCGATAATCGCGGCGAGAATGCCATTCGACTGGTACTCTCTGACGAGCTCTGCTGCATCGTTTGGGCTCGCCACGAGAAGAAGCGTTCCTTCGCTGATGGCACAGAACGGATCGAAGCCAAACAGATTCGCTGTGCGCTCTATTACCGGCTGAACAGGGATCCTCTGCTCGTCAATGCGTAGGCCATAGCCGCCCGCCTTCGCCATTTCGAAGAGTCCGCCCCAGACGCCGCACTCGGTCGCGTCGTGCATGACGTGGACGCCGGGAAACTCTCTAGCAATGGCGCAGTCCTCCAGCACTGACATCTGGAAAAACACGTCCTCAGCTTCCTTCTGGAAGGCTTCGCCACCCGATTGGACAAACCTAGCGGGGAATGTCGCCGCCAGCAGGCCGGTAGCCTCAATGGCCGGTCCTTTAGTGATGACAATCACGTCGCCCGCCCGTGCGAGATGCGGGCCGCGAAGGGCCGCCTCGGGGCCGATGGCGATAGCGGTTGCCCCGCCCGTCATCGGGTAGTTGCAGCCCGCGTATCGCGCCGTGTGGCCGGTCACAATGCTGATGCCATACCGCCTAGCCTCGTGGTGAACAGACTCCCACATCTCCTGTAACTCGGCTGCTGTTATTTGCGGTGGGAGATTGAGATCGATTGCCAGGTGACGTGGCACGAGCCCGGAGACCGCTACGTCGGCCATCACGATGTGAAATGCGAACCAGGCAGCGCGACCGAAGCCATATTGTGGCACGATGAAGAATGGGTCGGTCGACAGTGCAATACACTCGCCACCCACGCGGATGACGCCGTAGTCGACACCGTGTCGTGGGCCGATAATGACGCTGGGGTCGACGGCGCCGAGATGAGGATAGATGACTTCGTCGAAAAATGCGGGTGGTATCTTGCCGAGTTCAGGCAGTCTGTTTTGTTTCGACAAGTGTTCCTCCATGTGCAGGTGCTGATCTTGTCAGGTTCAATAAGTCCACACAGCGATTCTCAGGCTCTATCTCCGGACTCCTCTGGGTCGTCATGTGTCCCAATGGCCGAATGCAGCATGCGGATTGAATCATACAATAGTACTGGCCCATGCACGCTCATGTGAAGAACACATGACCAGTCGTGCTGCTATTATTCAGACCGGCGACGATGGTGACCTCGTCCAGACAGATAGGTGACAGATGAGAGATGCGACATTACTATGGGCATGCCATGAATGTACACGAGCATCTACCG
>CAZODZ010000073.1:0-4598 GCA_964578745.1 uncultured Dehalococcoidales bacterium
TAGCGGGTTAACGAGTTAGGGATTACATGTCAATGGGTGTGGACAAGGGATCCGGCGGCATGTGCGCCCGCCGCCGCCACCCTGCCGCGGGCGCATGCAATGCGCCCCTACGTCGGGACACCGCGGTTGTCGATGGCCCAACGTGGTCGCCAGGGGCAGCAGGGTGCGGGCGCATGCGATGCGCCCCTACGTCGGGACGCCGCGGTTGTCGGTCGTGCAACGTGGTCGCCCGCCGCCGCCACCCCACCGCGGGCGCATGCGATGCGCCCCTACGTCAAACGGCCGGGGCGGATGGTTGGACCGGCGTGGTTGCCAAACGGTCGGTGGTCGCCCGCCGCCGCCACCGCCCCGCGGGCGCATGCAATGCGCCCCTACGCCAGGGACACGGTCGGTGGTCGTGCAACGTGGTCGCCCGCCGCCATCACACCGCGGGCGCATGCGATGCGGCCGTACGTCAAACGGCCGGGGCGGATGGTTGGACCGGCGTGGTCGCCAAACGGTCGGCGGTCGCTCGCCGCCGCCGCACTGCGACACTGGAGCTTCGCGACAGGGCAGCGCCATCTGCGGCTTCGATCGCCGCATTCAGGCTGGCAGGGTGGGTGGTGGAGCGCCGGCGGGAGCGAAAGGTGAGGATGGAGGGAATAGTGCTGTGCAACGACCGCTCCCCGTGTGGTCGTACTCCCGCCGGCGGACGGACTGCGTGCTGGCGCCTTTTCTCCTGTGACCGGCAGGAGCAAGGGATCGACCGTGACCCGCATCCCACGGGCTCTCAGCGGGACGGCGGCCTTCTTGACAAAAGAATCCACCGGGCCTAACCTCACAGTCCAGTTTCTCTTCCTCCGCCTCATACGCTCTCCTCCGGGGGCAGGGATGCGTGTGATGTCACATCCGACTGGCGACCGCCGCGGGAGCCTCCTTCTGCCTGTAGAGATGGACCACGCATGTGGCGATTTCATCGCATCCGCCAGGGAAGGCCTGGCTGACAAGGGGTGTGCCGAGCGTCAACCTCGTGCCATCCGTGACCAGGAAGGGCGGACCAGGCTACTTTACTCTTGTATGCCCGCCGCCGGGGCGCTCGACGCCGCAGGGGAAGTCTTCGTCAGCGAGCCCGTCATCCTCGCCGGGCAGTGCTTTATACCGAACAGCGTCCTGCCGCGGTCCACTGGCACAGACACACCGTCACTCCGCCAGGACATCGTGATACTGTCGAGGGGCCTGGAGCTCAGCGGAGTCTGCGTTTGTAACGGCAGCGATTCCGGGCGCGAAGGAGGAGGCCATCGAGGTTGCCTGGCGTGCGGTTGAGGTTGCCGGCGGGCTTTCGTCGTAACCGCTGATGAGTGATAGCGTCAGGAAGGAGGGATATGAAAGCATGAAGGAATACGGAGACTTCATCACTGAAGAAGACCGCATGATGATTGCCACGCTCAGGGAATTTGTGAAGGAAGAGATACTGCCCGTGAGACAGCAACTCGATGAGGACGAGGACCGCGTTGTGGTCCACAGGGTGCTCGACGGCCTCGCAGCCCTCGGGATGCACAAGCGCGGCTTGCCGGAGTCACTTGGCGGCATACGGACGAGCGCGGTATCACTGGTGGTCGGTTACGAGGAGATATCCAGGGGTGACTGCGGCATCGCGATGACCCTCAGCGTCCCGCCATGGGTGTTCGGACCGGCGATGCGCTCGCGAAATGAGCGGGTGATAAACGACCTTGTCCCCCCGTACTGCGGTGACAAGTTTGTCGAAGCGTGCCAGGCCATGACCGAGCCGGAGGGCGGCTGCAATATCGAGAGTGCCGAATACCGTGGCAAAGCGATTCACACGCGGGCACGGCTTGAGGGAGACCAGTGGGTCATCAACGGCGCGAAGCAGTTCCCCAGCGGGGCGAGTGTCGCTGACGTGTACCTCGTCACGTGCACCACGGACCCCGCGCTGCATGAAGAGGGCATTGCGCTCATCTACGTGCCGGCGGACACACCGGGCCTCTCTTTCAGCAAGCCCGAGAACAAGATGGGCATGCGTTTCACCGACGTGAATGCATCCATCTACTTCGATGATGTGCGGGTACCTGTGGACTACCGCGCCTCGATGCAGCCGATGAAGGACTACGAGAGCTTCCGGAACTTTCTCTCGTGGGGGAGGCTGTCCAGCGCGGCATTCGCCACCGGTGCAGCCCAGGCGGCGCTGGACATTGCACTGGAATTCACCGGACAGCGTTACTACGGTGGGAAGCAGGTGCGCCAGCACGGGCTGCAGGCGGCGATGCTCGCCGACATGATGATAGGTGTCGAAAGTGCGCGGTTCTACTACCTGACGGTGGCCAGCATGTTCGACAACCGCAGGGTCTATGGTGCGCCGTACACCGACGAGCAGATTGCCCGCGCATCGGGCGCCAAAGTGTATGCCTGTGACGTGGCAGTGAAGGTATGTAACATGGCCATGGAACTGACAGGCTCATACGGGTACATGAAGGACTACCATATCGAGAAATACCTGCGTGACTGCAAGATTATCCAGCTGTGGGAGGGTGGGGCCCAGCTCGGGCGCATCGACGTGGCGCGCGGGCGCTACGAGATGGTACCGTACGAGTAGAGCATGGCCGTGCTGCAGCTGGGAGAATGGACGGTGGTGCCTGTGAGCACCACCGTCCATTACGTCCGGGCCGGCGGACGCGTCACGGCTTCCCGTAGACCTCCTCGTTGATGCAGTTGGGAATCCGCTCGCCGCGAAGGCCCATCAGAAGCTGTTCGACAGCCATCATCCACATCTTCATCCGCGTCTCGACAACGGCGCTGCCTATGTGGGGCATGATAAGGATGTTGTCCAGCGTGAACAGGGGACTGTCGAGTGGCAGGGGCTCCGTGCTGGTCACGTCCAGGGCTGCCCTCAGTATCTTCCCCGTCTTCAGTGCGTCGTAGAGCGCCTCGTCGTCCACCACCGGCCCGCGTGCTGCATTGACGAGGATCGCGGTCGGTTTCATCAGTTTGAACTCTTCCCAGCTCATGAGATGGTGCGTCTCTGCAGTCAGCGGGGTGGTCAGAACGACGAAGTCGCACTCCGGCAGCATTGCGTGCAGGGAGCGGCGGTACTCGGCGCCCACCATTGTCTCTTCCTGCAGGTGTCGCCTTCTGCTGTGGTACAGGACGCGCATGTTGAACGCCCGGGCCCGTTTGCCGACATGTGAGCCTATCTTGCCAAGCCCGACGATGCCTATGGTCTTGTTGTTTACGTCGACTCCCGGCAGGTCGAGGTGGGCATGCCTCTTCCATCGTCCATCACGGGCGAAAGCCTGTCCTTCGACGATGCGGCGTGCCGCAGCGATGAGCAGGCCGAAGGCCAGGTCGGCGGTCGTCTCGGTGAGCACGTCGGGGGTATGCCCCACCGGGATGCCTCTGCGGGTTGCCTCGGCAAGGTCGATGTGGTCGCAGCCGTCGCCAAGGTTGCTGATGACACGCAGCTTCTTCGCCGCGTCGAACACCTCCGGCGTGACCCTGTTGGCACAGGTGATGATACCATCCAGGTCGCCTGCCCGGGCGATCAGTTCTTCAACCGGCATCTCCTCGACGCCTGTCCAGACGTCGACCTCGTTGCCGCGCGTAAGGATCTCTGGAAGATCAGGGAAGAAGTTCCTGCACACGTAGACCTTTGCCAACACTGGCCTCCTTACCACGTTGCGCCCGCGTGACACGCGGGCACAACGATGCAGTCAGACCGACATTGCCCTAGAACTTTATCATCTGGTGTGGCAGCCAGAGGATGATGTCCGGCACGAGGATACACAACCCGAGCGCGACCAGTATGAGGCAGACAAAAGGTATTACGCCGCGGATGATGTGACCCGTGTTTATACCCCACTCAGGCTTTGCTATCCCCTTGAGGTAGAAGATGGCATAGGCCATGGGGGGTGTCATGAAGGACATCTGGAGATTCACGATAATCATCATGGCGAACCACAGCGGGTCGAACCCAAGCGTCGGAGCAAGTGGTGTCACCAGCGGCACCATGATGAAGACGATGCCGATCCAGTCGATAAGCATTCCAAGAACGAAAATGAGAAGCTGGATCACGATGAAGGCACCCCATTGTCCCCCGGGGGCGGCAAGCACGAGCCGTTCAATAACCCCGCCGCCTCCGAGCCGCAGGAACACGCCGACGAACATCTGTGCGCTCCACCCGATGACCAGGGCCATTGAGGTTATGCGCATGGTCTCGAGCATGCACTCACGCATCACCGGCCAGTTCAGCTTCCTGTAGGCGAGAGTAAGGAGCGTGGCTGCGAGGGCTCCGACCGCTGCAGCCTCGGTCGGTGCCGCTACTCCGAAGAAGATGGCTCCGAGCACGCTGAACATGAGGAACAGCGGCGGCAGCATGCCGGTGAACAGCAGGGCCAGCTTCCGGGTGATCGGGATGTTGCGCTCCTCCACAGGGAGGGGTGGTGCTTCGGCCGGCCTCAGCCACGCCCGTATGGCCACGTATGTCATGTAGAGAGCCGACAACAGCAGGCCGGGGCCGAAGGCGCCCATGAACAGCTTGCCTACCGAGAGTTCGGCCATGGGGCCGTAGACAACGAGCATCAGGCTTGGGGGAATGAGAATGCCGA
>CAZODZ010000073.1:4608-7171 GCA_964578745.1 uncultured Dehalococcoidales bacterium
AATCGGATTTCGATTTCCACGCTCGCCTCCGGAAGAATGCCGAGTGTGCCGCCGGCGCAGACCGAGCCACATACAAGCTCCTTGCGGTATCCACGCTGCAGCATGCTCGGCATGGCGATGAGCGCAATCATGATAACCGACGCGGCGATAACACCCACACATGCCGCCAGGATGGTCCCCATCATGATTGTCGCGATTGCAAGCCCACCGCGGAACGGGCCGAAGGCGAGGTGTAGACCGGAATACAGGCGTTCCGCGGAGCCGGATTTCTCCACCATCATGCCCATGAACACGAACATGGGCACGGCGAGGAAGACATAGTTGGTCATCATTCCCCATAGTCGAACGTAGAAGAGGCCCAGCGCTGCTGGCGCTCCAAGTGTCGCGACACCCACGAACAGTGCGATTGCGCCCAGCACGAACACCAGTGGGTAGCCGATGATGATGCCGGCTATTGCACTGCCGAACATCACCACTGTCACCAGTTCGGGGCTCATGTCTACCAAGGCTGCTCACCTCCCTTTGCGAGCGCCAGAACGCTGCGCAGGAACGTAGCTGTGCCCTGTGCGAGCAGCAGGAGAAAGCCGAGGAATATGACGAACTTGAATGGCCAGAGGGGTGGATACCACATGCTGTCGTAGGAGATCTCGTGCGTAATGAACGACTGCCAGGCGTTGACCGCGGATATCTGTGTCCATATCAACGCCAGGGGGAAGAAAAGGGCTATTGTAAGGACGGTGTCCAGGACGAGCCTGCTGCGTGCACTGAGACGGGAATAGACGACGTCCACCCTTACGTGTGATGAGTGGTAGTGCACGTATGGCAGGCCAAGCGAGATGATTGCGGTACCGAGCATGTAGCTCAGTTCAAAAGACCATACGGTAGGAGCATTGAACGCGTAGCGCATGAGAACGTCGTAGCAGATCGTCACGATGAGGACGGGTACTGCGATTGAAACGAGGCGCCCGGACCACTCGCTCACGGTGCCGACGACGTCATAGATCTTTTTGAGCAACGTCATACTGTCCTCTCAAGGCGATTGGCGGGCAGCCGCGGACTGCATCTCAATCCGCGGCTGCCGGGCTCATGGCAGCGACGGGCTACTCAGTCGAACATGGTGTAGGCCGGGTCGATGCCCTTGAGCGAATGCCATGTCCTGTAGAAATCGACCTGGTGCTCCCAGACCATCTTGAACGTCGCATCCTCAGCCGCATACTTCTCCATGTACTGCCGGCTCTTCTTTGCGATGTCCTGCTGGAAGTCTTCGGACACCTCGAACACCTTTGTGCCGTAGGCAATGAAGTTGTCCATGGCCTCGGCGTCAGCCTGCTTGAGTTGCAGCTGACCGTAGTACTCCATTGCCTGGATCTCGGCCTCAAGCACGGCCTGGAGATCCGGGGGCAACTCGTTCCACGAATCGTGGTTCATCAGGATGACGTTGATGTAGCCGGGTGATTGAATTCCGGGTACGCCGATGTAGTCGAGTATCTCCTGGAAGCCCAGTGGCCAGTTGTAGCTTGGCGGGCCGAGCTCGAAGGCGTCGATGACGCCACGCTCTACTGCTTGGTACAGTTCGCCGCCCGGTATCTGGACGACGGATGCGCCATACTCGGCGAGTATCTCGCCCCAGACACCGAGAGTCCTGAACTTCAGGCCTTCGAAGTCCTTGGCTTCGTCGAGTGGCTTGTTGGAATGGCAGAACAACTCGGCTGCACCGGGGTCGGCACCAAGAACGTAACCCCAGTCCTGGTAGACATCACGCATGATCTCAAGGCCGCCTCCCTGGCGTATCCATGCGAGGATGTCTGCCGTAGGTGGGCCGGCTGGAGTGCCGGAGCCACCCATGAGGTACATCACCGGCCCCATGCGGTTCAGGTCCATGGACGGGGCGTTTGTGGCAATATCAACCGCCCGGTCGCGCACGGCAGGAGTCGTCTCGTCTCGTGGTGTAATCTCACCCTCCGAGTAAAGGGTGATGTCCAGCCTGCCACCAGAGGATACGCGGATGCGGTCTGCCATCTCTTCAAGAATCTTGTATATGGCGGCGCCCGGCGGGCTGATATCCTGCCACGCCAGCTTATAGACCTTGCCCTCCGGCTGGGCGGGTTCCCCCTCTTCCTCTTCTTCTTGTTCCGGTGCTTGCTGCTCTTCCTCCTGAGGCGGTGCTGCTTTTTCAGGTGCGCAGGCTGCAAGGCCAAGCCCCAGCACGAGGAAAAGCGCGAGGGTCAGATGCATTGGTTGCCTTCTCATACCTTACCTCCTTATGGATTGCTGAGCGTCTGCAGCGGGGGAGCTTACGATGCAAGGAACATGTCACCTGGCAGCGGTGAACACACAACAAGGTTAGCCGGCTCATCCTCCGGGCTATGCCATCATCGTCTCCGACAGTCAACCTATACTCTTGGACTCAATTATTGTCAAGAGAGTCGTCTTCGTGTCGTGGAGAGAGTGTCATGGAATATCAGGGCCACGCGGACGCGTGGTGTCGCGCTCCGTGTGGCCCACCGTGTGCTCATTTCTTCAGCGCAGCGTCCGTCTCCTGTACAAGTGCGATACCTGCGTC
>CAZODZ010000074.1:0-7004 GCA_964578745.1 uncultured Dehalococcoidales bacterium
CTTCGTCTGCGACAGGTGTGCTGTCGAGATTGCGCGTTACGTTCTCAAGGAGGCAAGGGAATGAGCGATGAGTGGAAGAAATGGGACGAGGTCCTCGAACATCTGCGCAACATAGAGTCTATGATTCGCTTTCTGTGGTGGGCAACAGGTAGTACCCAAGACGTTGCCTGTGTCCATGGTTCGCGGTGGGTGTGGTGGGAAGAGGAAAAACAATGGCGACAAGTGGTGTTTGCACCGGGCTGCGATTGTGATCCGCCCCCACTGCCCATAGGCAACGAGGAGGCGAGAGAATGAATGAAGAGGACGTGCTGAGAGAGGCCCTTGACAGATGGGGCTTCGACTCGCAACGCCTAATCTGGATTGAGGAAATGGGAGAACTGGTAACAGCATTGGCAAAATTCGGACGTAATATCAACGGTGCGGTGGCTGAGGAAGTGGCCGAGGAGATCGCCGACGTGGACATCTGTCTTACGCAGATGAAACTTATTCCAATCTTCCAAGCATGGAAACAATTTCGCAGACACAAGATGAGGCGGCTGTGCAAGCTGCTGGGGATGGAGGCGAAAGAATGAGTCCGTTCTTTCGGAGCCTAGATGAACTGGAGGAATACAGGCGACAGATAAGGCTTGTAGAGTGTGAGAACTGCGGTTGCATCTTTGACCCGACAGACTGTGTACTCTACTGGGACGGCGACTTGCCAAGCATTGACTGTCCGAATTGCGGAGCATCGCTAAACGTCTGTATGCTTCACAAGCCCGCAAAGGAGACGAGAGAGTGAACGCTGAGGAGTTCCTTGCCTGTCGAAAGATTCTTAGAAAAACAAGGAGATAACTATGTGGTGATCTGATGATACGAGAATTCGTGATTGATGACGTGTTGATTCTGTTGACATTGGATACGAAGACGTGGCGGTGGACCATTTCAGCCCAGTACCTCTATCCTCGGCACGAAGAGGGCAACTGGGAACGAATAGAAGTGTCACGAGGGAAGGGCGAGAGCATTATCAAATTCTTGGAATGGCTCACACATGGAATGATGGGGGGTCGGACAGAGTGAACACAGAAGAGTTCGAGAGGAACTGGCGCGACATCGAGCGGAAATACGGCAGAGCAGCAGCGGATCGCTACCGCAGAAGGTGGAACCGCTACGTCATCGCCAAACACACCAGTAAGAGGCTACCACCTGCCTACATCCACGGTGCGCACGAGGAGATCACCCGCTGGGCCAACAACCGAGCAGTCTCGCGACGCACTTTCATTCCTTGATTCGCGGGTACAATAACCACAAACCTTATATTGTTTCGGGTACAATATAATAGTGGAGGTGATAACCGGATGCGTACAGTCACGCTGAAGGAGCTGCTCGCGCAGTGGTGGACGCTCCCCGAGGGCGTCACTCGGGAGCAGTTCGACGCGATGGACTGGTTCGAGCTCCTGCGTGCGCTCGGGATCGAGTGCCCCGAGGCCGAGGGCAGGAACGTGGTCATCGCGGATGTGGACGAGAAGACCTATGGCACGCTCGCCGTGGTCTTTGAGTTGCGCGAGTAGTTAAACTGGGCCGGTCCTCGCAAGGGGTCGGTCTCCTCACTCCCGTTACCAGTAGGGTGCGGGGAGGAGCATACAGCCTCGCGCTGTGTGTCCCTCTAACCCAGCAAAAAGGTGATAGAATGAAGATAAAGATCAGAGCAATGGTCCATGTTGACACCTTGGCGGAGGTCCGCCAAGAGCTGGAGGCAATCCGCAAGGGGATAGAACACGCTGCGGAGGAGAGTAACGGATACTGGTACCAGACCGCTGAATGGAGAAACGAGAACACCTTTGTGTTTGAGACATTCAGCACAAAGGGAAAGTACCTGTTCCATTTTGTCCCACATGAGACCGTCGAGGAATGGATGCCCCTCGTCGTGAGATTCGAGGGCTACAGAAACAGCTTCCTCGATGGCAGCGTATGGGGAATCAGATTACGGACGGACTCTCCGTTTCCGCTGTGGCATCACAACGGGGCCACGATCAAGGTCGGGGACATAGAGATAAGGGGAGAGGTCCGGGTCTTTGAGACCTCCATGCCCGATAAACCCCTCTGTCGTCATTGTGATCTCGAGACCGAGGGAATGCTCCTCGACCTTGAGGAGGCAGAACGCCTCTTACAGTGGCTCAAGAGGCATTCTCAGTGTGGGGAGTGAATAATAATGCCCAAACACGCAAGAGACGCAAGAGAGTTCGTGCTGAAGATTCAGCACATGCCAGACCGCTACAGAGTGACCTTACCGAAAGTATTACTTGACGAACTTGAGGACGACGAGTCAATCGTACTGCTTGCCATTGTTACGCGCCAAACGCTAACCCTTCGTAGAGCCAAAGAGATCAAGGCAATCTACTGAGAATCCATAGTACACCAAAGACCTATATACTAGTATATACATACTAATTCCTAGTTCCCTAGCTCCATAGTAACAACGAGCCCCTCTCCCTCTTGGCGCTACCTTATAGTGCTGGGGAGTTCCGGACTCAGAGATCACAGACGAGCGCGCTCCTGGGGACATGGGAACGAGTGAGCGAGTGAAGGGGCAGGGATCTACGCCCTCTGGCGCAGTCACCTGCTCCACGTTCGCAGACCAAGGGGTACCCGGTCAAAGTTCCTCGACCAAGCGACGGAGCACTATAGAGCGCTCGGAAAATATGGAGGGTTGGGAACTGAGGAGATGGGAAGAGTGTACGTACACAGGAGATGTGCATCGGAAGGCTGGGAGTTGATGCTTGATAAGCCGGCCTTTGGATTCTGTGCAGTGTGTGGGAATCAGGGGACAATCTATCACGTTCTCGGTACTGAGGATGAGTACAGGTTCAGGAAGGGCGGGGTTGACTATTGGTGCAGGGATGGCGAGGTGACACATGACGGACCAGTTGGGCGAAAGTATTTCGCGAGCGAGGAGCTGAGGGAGATAGAGGAGCCGGAGGTCGCGGAGACGGTTGTGAAGGCAGTGGAGCAGGCAGTTGAGGCTGAGATTGAGGACGAAGTTGAGGTCGAGCCTGAGATTGAATCCTATGAACCACCAGAACCCGAGATTGAACCTGAACCAGACAAGGAACAGTTGAAGGCCGAGGTATCGAGTCTCCTGAAGAGGCTTGAGTTGCTGACGAAGAAACTGGACGAGAAGAGTCACGATGAGCGTTGAGATAGTAGTTCCGCTTGAGGAGTTCAGGCAAGTAAGGGATAGGTTCCCTGACCTGCTGGATGACTATGCTCGAGCAGTGGGCAATCGCTTGAGGAAGGAACTGCCGAGGCTCATCCACGAGATGCTCACGATGTTCCAGACTGGCCGATTGGCGAGGAGCGTAAGGGCCTATGTTGGCCTTCATGGCGTCCGTGTGACGATAGGCGAGGGTGTCGCGGACGCGAGGGGCACGAACTATACTCGTTTCGTCTTCGAGGGTGTGGAACCGCACGAGATGGACCAACTGAAAAAGGGGCGAACGTGGCCAATGGTCTGGAGCCATGCCAAGGGTAGCGGTGTGGCCATGCGAGTCATGCATCCCGGGCAGCAGGCTCGAACGGACATAATCCAAGCGATCAAGCAGAGAATCAAGGAGATTGCCGTTGAGGAGGCGACGGTGTTCGCACTCATGGGGGCATCATGATGGGCTTTTTATCACGATTGACAAATTGGAGGGCTGAACATAATGTGCAGGTGGCTACGGAAGAGCAGACGTACAGGATCGAGGCGGCGCAAAGGCTCTATTCGGCGTCGACGGACAAGACGGAGCCGCTGACGTTCACGGACGATCTGGTCACTAACAACACGTGGGAGCGGGAATCGAAACAAGACCTTCTGGAAGTGGCCTACAAGGACCCGATAGCCTACTACATCTGTGTGAAGATCAGCGAGAATGTATTTGACGACTGGTTCCAGTTTGTGGACCCGACGACTGGCGAGGAGGTCATGCAGGACGTCCAGCGGGAGATGCAGATCATCAACGCGAAGTTCTGGCTGACGCAGGCGCTCATCGGGGAACGGATTTTCGGCCATAGTTGGCTCTTCACGGGGCCGAACAAGTATCGACAGGACTACAGTTCAGGCGGGCAGATAGCCAATCTGGATGTGTTCACGCCGATGAATGCGGAGTTTGTCGGGGTTGATGGTTATGGGAACCCGACAACTGTAAGGGTGTGGCCAAATCCGTCGGACATCTCGCAGTTCGAGGACCTGCCAGCATCAGACTTCATCTTCTTCTGCACGCGCCCGAGGGGGCGGTCTTGGGCCGGCTATAGCGCATTGTATCCCGTGTGGACGGACCTCACCTATGTACGCAGCGCGAAGCATGCATTGGGCTGGGCTAACCAAAAGTTTGGGATAGGTCTGTTCCTGTGGAAACTGAAAGGGAGATTGACCGACGAGACCGCGACAGCGCTGGAGAACATGCTCAAAGACATCTCGCTGATGCGCGCTGCATTGGTGGACGGGAATCTGGTCGACGATGTGCTGTTCGTGGGTCCAAGCGGAAGCATGACCACAAATATCGCTGAGGCCGTTGACATGCACCTTGGCCTCATCAGTGCTGGGTCGGGTATCCCGAAGGACATCTTGACCGGCGTCAGCGCCGGTGCCATTACCGGCTCGGAGATCAACAACAAGGCCCTCTACGCAACTTTGAGCCAGATTCAGCAGTCCGTCGAGGTCTACATTCGCGAGTTGGTCCGCAGAATGGGCTATACCAACGAGGATTACGCCATCTCATGGAACACCCGCTACGCGACCGACGAGTTGGAGCAGGCGCAGATTCGGCTCCTGAACGCTCAGGCTGCACAGTTGGAGATGCAGGTCGAGCAGGGAATCAATCCCGGAGATATCAGGATTCTGACGGGTGAGGAACCCGAGCGAACACGTAACCCGGAGGGAAGACAGGCATGACGTTTTGGGACGAGCTAGAGGAGAAGAAGAAGGCAGAGAAGAAGAAGAGCATATGGGACGACCTGCCGGATTACTTACAAAACGACGCGAGGTGTCCAATCTGCGGACGCTTCTACCATCGCCTGAACATCTGGCGTAATCCGATTGGGAACCGCCAGTACGAGGACCTGTGCCAGTGCCCGAGGGGCAGGTGGGCGCGCAAGATGATGCGGGAGTACCACAACGAGCAGATGGCCAGGAGAAAGGAGCGCAGGAAGAGGATTCGCGAGGCCCTGAAGGCGAAGGAGCGGGCGAGGCAGTTCTGGGAGAAGGTCAAGGCTGCGAAGCGGACGCGTCCCGTGCGCCCGGGTGGCAGTCTCACGGCGGGAATCGCACCAATAGCGGAAAAGGAGGTGAGAAGGTAAGATGGTGAACGAGAACAGGGTCATTGAGAAGATTCACAGAATCGAGGCGAAGATGTTGGGGTACGAGTACGTCCTCAGCGAGAAGCGCAATCCGCTGGTCGCGCACGTGCTGACGAGCATCCGACCCGATAGGTTGGGTAAGGAACTCACACCGGACGAGGAGGCAAGGTATCGTCAGGCGATTGGCGACCTGAAGGCGGACCTCGAAAAGAATCTCGAGATCTTACGCCTGTCTTGGAAGGACTATCTGAAGGACGCTGCCGAGCGCGGTGTCGCCGATGGCATCCAGCGTGCGATAGCCCTAATTCCACAGAGGCGCAAGCGGAAGGCCAAGAAGGTCGAGGAGGAGGCTGAGGAGTAGTGGCGATAAAACGTAAGGGTGTCCTCGCGCGTCCCGGAGAGTATCGCTACGGCGACAAGACCGAGATTAAGGTTCCCGAGGAACTGAGGGCTGCTGCCGAGAGGCAGCCGATAGTAGTTCTGACCAGAGGACACCCAAAGAACGGCATCCCCACAGCCTCGCAATATCTTGGCACAGTGACACAGAAGTGGAACGAGAAGAAACAACTCGTGGAAGGCGAGTTCTGGTTCTACGAGGAGTACGTGCCGCAACACATTCGCGACAAGATCGTGAACGGCGAACCCGTGCCGATCTCCGCCGGCTTCACGTTGGAGTCGGTGGACGAGAACGGGATTCAGCGCGGAATTCTGTACAGCCACATTGCGGTACTCGATGGAGAGAACCCAGTGTGCCCGTTGGGCGAGTGTGGGGTGAATGTCCGCGCCGAGTCGGAGGGTATCATAATGAGATACGAGCAAGAGAGCGAGCTAGCGCCTCCGGAGGAACCGAAGGCCCAAGAAGACCCAATAGCGGTCTTGAAGGCTGAGATCGCGGAACTGAAGGAGATGCTCAAGTCGCTCGCGACACAGGAACCAGCCGGCAAGGAGCCGGTGGAGAAGGAAGAGAAGCAAGAACAACAGGCCGAGCCGGAACCGGAGCCTGAAGAGACACCGGAGCCGGAGAAGGCGGAAGAGCCCAGTCCGCCGAAGGTTGAGCCTGAGAAGGTCGTTCCCAAGTCACCGCCACCCAAGGCCGAACGGACGGTGTGGGATGATGGCGAGGTGGCCACTGGGGCACTGATATTGGGCAAGAGACCAGACAAATGAGGAGGTAACAGATGGCAGAAGGAACAATGGCTGACTACACCGGCTCCATCCTCGTTGAGGCGTCACCCTACAGCTGGGGAATCCAGACGTTTCGGGTGAACGGCAGCAACGAGTTGAAGCCGGGATACGTGTGCACTGCGACCGGTCACACGGCCCCTGACATCGGGAGGCCGGACGGCGACAGTGACGTGACGCTCGGAGTGTGTATCGAGAACCCAAACGATGACCTCGATACCTACTTCGATGACAACCACGAGATTCGCGTGGCCCTAGTTGGGTCTGGCGCGGTGGTGTGGGTGTACGTCGACGACGACGAGGGCGCGCTGCCCGCAGGAACACCCGTGTACTCCACAGGGGCCGACGACGACGGCTACGTGGAGAAGATGGTCGCGCTGGACGCACCAGCGTCGTACGATGAGGCGACTGTACAGGGTCTCCTCGACGACCTGACCAACCAGCACCTGCGCTATCTCGGGCGCTTGTACGAGAGCATCGCGGATCAGGGCTCCACGGACACGCCCGCG
>CAZODZ010000075.1:0-6918 GCA_964578745.1 uncultured Dehalococcoidales bacterium
CGGCCGCGCAGGTACGGGGTAGAGGTAGCAGGAGAGTTGAAGGAGCTATGGGAAGCAGCGGACTGCATCTGTTCGCGCAGGCTGCAGCCGTTCCTGCCTGAATTGGTCGAGGCGCTGGCGCGCAAGGGACGGCTGGCACTGAGTACGGGGGTGATGGAACAACTGCTTGCGATGAGCCCGTCGGCGGTGGACAGGTTACTACGGCCGTATCGCAGGCAGGGAAGGCAGCACAGCCCCCCAGCGCGATGCGACCGGGGGAGCCTGCTGAAGCGGGAGATACCTGTACGGGCGTTTTTCCGGCTGGGAGGAGAGACGGCCCGGCTTTCTTGAGGTGGACCTGGTGGTGCACTGCGGTGAAAGCACGGAGGGCTTCTATCTCAGCACATGGAACACGGTCGATGTGCACACTGGACGAGTTGAGTGCCAAGGCGTATGGGGAAAAGGGCAAAACAAAAGGTGGCAGAAGCCATACACCAGCTGCGCAAGAGACTGCCATTCGCATGCAAGAGCATCGAAGGCAACAGGGGCAGCGATTTCATCAACCGGGCACTCGACACACTATGGAGTCTCACCGATCAACAGCAAGGTCGGTATTGTGTGGCAACACCAATTCTGACGCAACAGCAGCCCTTCGGTAACAGTTTCGTTTGACGCAACATGCACAGGAACCGAGACGTTTTCCACCCTACCCATACGCCAGGCTGACACGCTAGCCGAGGAGATGGAAGAAAGCCACAAGCGCGGAGCCAGACACCCAACAAGGGCCTGTCTCACGTTCACTACGACAATACTGAACAGCTTCGGCCAAACGATGGAATACCGAAGAGGGAGACGGCCAATAGTCAGATCTGGGCGCTGACTGCCCGTGCTAGCCCGCGTGGTGGCTGAAGCGGAAACGCAGGCCGCCAGTGCCACGTGCAACCGATTCACCCCAAACGCAAAGTCAGCCCACAGCATCCCTGACACCGTGTGGCAGCCAGTCAACCTGGTTCTTTCAGTCGGTCTGGTCAAGCAGCCCACGAACGATCGTGGTTCTACCTGATCTAGTGACGGCTCGTTCGTAACCTGCCCAGAAGACGGATCAGTTTGTTCCAGAACAGAAATACCAGGAGTCCGCCCAGCACGATGATGGAGATGGGCCTTGTGAAGAAAGGAAGGAGGCTCCCTCCTGTCTGCATGAGACCCAGCCTGAGGTTTCTCTCGATTAGGGGTCCAAGTATTATCGCCAGGACAAGGGGGGGCAAAGGTATTCTGTTGTGCTCCATGTAGACAGCCAGGAGCCCAAAGAGAAACATCAGAATAACGTCGAACATGCTGAAATTCAAGGAGTATGAGCCAACAATACAGAACAGCAGAATCATGGGCATGATAATGCTGTTGGGCAGCTTGAAAACAACGCTGAATGCCCTGATAGCCAGATAGCCGAGGGGAACCAGCATCAACTGCGTCATGATCCCAATCGCAAATATCCCCCGGACCAGCTCGCCGCTCTCTCCCACAAACATGAGCGGGCCCGGTCGGAGTCCGTAGATCATCGCCGCACCGAGTATGATGGCGGTAATCGAGTCCCCCGGAATTCCGAGCGCCAAGGCAGGAATCCACGCCCCTGCGACACCGGCGTTGTTAGCGCTGGTGGGTGCGACTACGCCTTCTTCAATCCCTGTGCCAAATCTTTCGGGGGTTTTGGAACCACGCTTGGCCACGCCGTAGGAGACCCACGCAGCAATGTCAGCTCCCGCACCAGGGAGGCTGCCGATGAAGGTCCCAAGGAGGGCCGAACGCAGGATAAGAGCCCGATGCTTCCCGAGCCTGGACAGAACGTCAGCAATTGTAAATCTCTTCTTCTCGTCTACACTGGGCAGGTCCAAGTGTCTAGGTGTCGCGATGGTACGCAGAACCACGGGGATGCCGAAGAGCCCGATCATCGCCGGAATGAAGCTTACCCCTGCGAGCAAGTTGACGTTGCCGAAAGTGAAGCGTGGGTAGCCCGTCACAATGTCAACGCCGATGGTGGAAACGAAAAGGCCTATCGCCACGGCTATTGCGCCCTTGACGAGCGTGCCTCTGGATATGACCACGCAGGTTGATAGCCCCAGTATCGCTACCCAGAGGAATTCGTAGAATGAGAACTTGAGGGCGACCGCGGCCAGTGCAGTAGCGCCCACAATCAGCAGAATGAAGCCAACCAGCCCACCGAGTGTCGAGCATATCAGGTCCAGATTCAATGCCAGAGAAGCCTTCCCTTGCTTGGTCATCTCGTAGCCGTCCAGCACGGCTGCTCCCGAGGAAGGAGTCCCCGGCACCTTGAGATACGTCGCCGGCAAATCACCGGCAAAGATGGCCACGCATGCGCAACCCAGGATCATGGCAAGTCCGCCCATCGGGGAAAGATAGTAGGTAATCGGCACCAGGATAGCGGTGGCCATTGTGGCTGTCAGGCCAGGCATGGCTCCCACAAAGATGCCCAAGAACATGCCAGCTATCCAGGGGCCCAGAACCCCTATTTGTGCGATTGAAGCGACTACTTCACCAACCATACTCGCCTTTCTTCACAGCCAGTGGGCCCTGCCATCAGGGAAGCACCACCCTCAGAACCATGGAAAACAGGGCAAACACGAATCCGGTAGAAAGGCAGGAAAAGAGAAGGCTTCTGGCCAGAGACAGCCCGTACGCCTTCATGAGCACAAACAGGAACACCACGGTTGTTGGAATGAAACCCAATTTTCCCACAACCACGATGTAGACAACAGTGGCCGCCACGGTGATAATGATGTTGCGAAGGCCGATGGAACTGAGGGTGTACTGGTCTTCCAGGACCGGCGCATTATCGCCCTCAGCCTGAATTATGGGTTTCCGGCTCTGGAGCAGCAGTACCGTGCCGAGCACTATCAGAGTTCCGGCAATCACGCGGGGAAAGAGAGCCGGTCCGAAATCCGCCCCACGGGAAGCCGGGAAGCGGAAAGACATTCCAATCACGAAAACCGCGAAGGCTATTGCACCAGCCCCTGTGATAATATCCGTCTTCCGGCCTTTCAAGTAGTCCTCAGACCTCTCGCTGCTTGCGCGACGTCACAATGGCAAGAAACGGGGACGACAGTCACCACTGCCGCCCCGCCTCATGCAATCATACCAGCGCGTACTATGGGCAGTCACCTGAACTACGAGATCAGGCCTCCGGCCTTCAGAAGTCGTTCAGCTGCCTCATAGTCCTCTGCCATGAATGCGTCAAAGTCTTCGGGTCCCAGATAGAGCTGACCGAAACCTTGCTCGCTCATCCAGTCCTGCCAGTCTTTGCTGTCAAGGATTGTCTTGATGGCAGTATGCAGTGTGTTAACCACGTCGTCCGGAGTGTCCTTCGGTACGGTGATGCCTCTCCACGCACCGAGTTCCCAGTCTATCCCCACCTCTTTAAGAGTCGGGATGTCCGGGAAGGCCGGCAGTCGCTCGGCGCTCATGGTAGCAAGAGGAACCAACGTGCCTGCCTCGATCTGGGGTCCTGCCTCCACAATGCTGCAGGTTACCGCGTCGATGTGCTTGCCAAGCAACCACGTGATTCCCTCGGCAGCGCCTTTGCTGGGGAGCCATTCGATGACATCGGGCCCAACGCCGGCTTCGGCGAGCATGCCCAGCAGGGCCACATGCCACACACCACCTGTGCCGGTTCCAGAAACCTGGAGACCAGGGGTCTTCTTCACGTACTCGATCCAGTCAGAAGCATTCTCCCATCCATTCGCGGCGGCGTCCTCCGGATTGACCAGTAGACCAGCCGCATCCTTGTTAATCAATGCTACGCCTCTGACATTGTCATAGGCGATATCGGACCAGCCCATATGACGCAGAATACTGAGTTCCCAGGTCGACATACAGATTGTGTAGCCGTCCGGACTCGCCAGAGCACCTGCGTTGTGTCCTACAGCGCCGTTGCCGCCCGTCTTGTTGATCACCGCGACCGGCTGACCCAGTTCCACACTCATCTTGTCAGCCAGGTAACGCGAAATCCTGTCAGTTCCTCCCCCCGCACCCCAAGGACACACAAGTGTTATTGCTTTGTCCGGATATTCCGCCTTCGATACCGCACAGCCGGGAGCCACAAGAGTCAAAGCCACCCCTGCACATATCAGCAGTGTTACCAACTTCGTTGTTCTCAATCTCAACTGAGCACCTCCTTTTCCCTGTCGGAACGCCACGAACGCTATCCTTCCACCGTACTGTCTATTCCAGCCACCCCCTCTCCACAGCAGTCTCGTTGAGTGGTTCCTGAGAAGCCCTCTCACAAGTAGTAACGCCAGAGCTACACCAGAAATACCACCCCGCCAGCAAGCCCAGGCACGTTGTCGACTTGGCTATGACGACCATTCTTGACTATCATGGTCGCACACGACCGCTCATGCTGTCAATTCAGCGGGGTGCCAAGTGTAGACGGTCTGCGATTATGTTTATGCGCATCTCAGCTGGCCGAAGGTAGCGCCGTATTCAGAAGTGAAGCCCGAATTGCCTCACAATTCGGATTACCGAAAGTGATGGTGTTGCGTCACAAATAGACCAGTAGGGCATGAGAGGAGAGAGTGTGAAGAAGTATGTGGAGGCCCTACGACGACGGCATGAGGGGAGCAGGAAGACAAAGCCCGGCGTTCTGAACACGTTCACCCCCTGACGGGATACGTCGTACGAGGTACCATCGGCAGAGGGGGGATCCAGCTGCTGACATGAAAGGCGAGGAAGAGCAGCAGGCGGAGGCAGTGGAGGCAACAGCATGGCGCGAAGGCACGTAAGACGTTGAAGGAGATCCGGAAGGTGCTTCTTCGGCCATGCTCCGGCGGTTGCAGCCTCACCCCGTGAAAATGACCGGGGTGACGGTCCGACAGGGCAGGACGGCCACGAGCACCGAAATGGCGCAGCTCCTGCAGAAGAGCCCATCGGCGATAGACCGGCTGCTGCAGCCGTATCGCAGGCAGGGAAGGCAGCACAGAGCCCCACAGCGCGATGCGACCGAAGAGCCCGCTGAAGCGGTCGATACCGATACGAACGCCTTCCGGTGTGAGGAGGGACAGCCCGGCTTTCTTCAGGTGGATCCAGTCGTGCACTGTGGTGAAAGCACAGAGGGCTTCTATCCCACTCTCCCAAGCTGAACGGCCACGTCGAGCGAGCACAGCGGACACATACAGAGGAATTCTACGAGCTTACCGGCACAGCCTTCGATCTTGCTGAGCCCAACAAGGCACTACGGAAGTGGGAACACATCTATGATACCGTACGCCCACATCAGTCTCTCGATTACCTCACTCCTGCACAATTCCTGCAACAGTACCATCACAACCGAAAGGAGGTGATCTGTCACTAATCTACTGGACGAGTACAGCCTCTTGCTCCTCCCTATCGTAGCTGGTAGTATCTGATCTCGACCCTACCCACAACCCACGCATGGGCGGCTCCTCAGTGGCAGAGATTGGCGTTGATATCATCGAAATTCCCCGTATCAAGACCGCCATCGAACGGTTCGGCGACCGTTTTCTGCGGCGTGTTTACACGGAGGCGGAAATCACAGCGTACCGCACGCGGCCCTCGTCACTTGCAACCCGCTTTGCCGCCAAGGAAGCCGTCATGAAGGTGCTCGGCACCGGCGCCCGCGGTGTCGGCTGGCACGACATAGAAATACTGTCTGAGTCGAGCGGTAAGCCCACCGTCTTTCTGCACGGTCGCGCCAGACAGCGCGCCGCAGCCATCGGCATCAGGACCATAAGCATCAGCCTGTCCGACTCCAAGGAACACGCAGTGGCGGTGGCGCTTGGCCAGTGAGAAGGGCGGTCTCCACCGCTGATGCTCGCCAAGGTCATGAGTTGCGCCATTGTCGGGCTCGACGGCGCGCTGGTTGAAGTCGAAGCGGACATCTCTCCCGGTCTCCCCGTATTCACCATCGTCGGACTGCCCGACAAGGCCGTACAGGAGGCACGCGACCGGGTGAGGTCGGCAATCCGCAACTCGGGGTTCGATTTCCCCACAAGACGCATAACCGTGAACCTCGCACCTGCCGACCTGAAGAAGGAAGGCCCCGCCTACGACCTCGCCATCGCCATCGGCCTGCTGATGAGTTCCGGTCAGCTCGTTGCTGACGTACGCAACATCGTCTTCTTGGGCGAGCTCGCGCTGGACGGTCGGCTTCGCCATACGCAGGGGATGCTACCGATGATATCGGTTGTGCGCGAGGCCGGCATGGCACGTGCAGCGGTGCCACTCGAGGATCACGCCGAGGCCTCACTCGTCGGAAACGTCGACATCTGCGCCACCGAGTCGCTCGCTCAACTCGTCGCCTGGCTCAAGGGCAACGTGCCTCTACCCAAACCTCCCACTCCCTTCCCTGCCACAGACGACGAAGCAGACGAGGCCTTCGATTTGTGTTATGTCAAGGGTCAGGAGCACGCCAAGCGAGCGCTGGAAGTGGCAGCCGCGGGCCACCATAACATGGTCATGGCAGGGCCACCCGGCAGCGGCAAGACGATGCTTGCGCGGGCGCTCCCAACGATACTTCCACCCCTCTCACACGAGGAATCGATCGAAGTCACAAAGGTCTTCAGCGTTACAGGGCTGCTCTCAAAGAACCGGCCGCTGGTCACTGAACGACCCTTCCGGGCACCACACTACACCATCTCGAGCGCGGGACTGGTCGGCGGCGGCCAGTCACCACGTCCAGGCGAGATAAGCTTGAGTCATCGTGGTGTGCTGTTCCTCGACGAGTTGCCCGAGTTCGGCCATGCAACGCTCGAGTCGCTGCGCCAGCCGATGGAGGACCGACGGGTGACGGTGAGCCGCGTCCAGGGCAGCGTCACCTTTCCCGCGAGCTTCATGCTCGTGGGCGCGATGAACCCATGTCCCTGCGGCCACTACGGCGACCCGCTGAAGGAGTGTAAGTGCACGCTCTCG
>CAZODZ010000076.1:0-6853 GCA_964578745.1 uncultured Dehalococcoidales bacterium
ACTAGTCCGCTTGAGGTTGTAGTCCCCTTGGCCATGGCAGCGCCGCGGCGGAACACGGCGAGTGCCTGTTCTGCCGTGTCGAAATGCTCCAAGACGGGACAGTCGGCATCCAGGTTCTCGTAGTTGTTTGCGTACAGCAGCATGTCCAAGGGGTGGCCACGGAGCACGTTCTCTAGCGTCGTTACGGGTACTATAACGCGTGCATTGATCTTCTGCGGGCTCATGATAATAGCGCGGTCCATCTGCTGGAATACATACCCTTGCTGCAGATCGTCCAGCCTTATGAATGCGCCGATCTCAGTACCGTACGCGAGCACCTGGCCGTCTGAGTTCACCTCAAGAGAGCCCATGTCATCCGCGACAATCTCAAGCTCACGTATGTGCTCGCTGCCGAGCATGCGGAACGCCTCCAGTAACTCCGACTTCCCTGTGGCCGTGTCGCCTATCATCAGTATGTTTGCACTCACGCCGTTCTTTAGCGAGATGCGTGTCATCGCTCCGTGATAGGGCATGCGACCACGCTTCATCACCGCAATATTGTGCAGTGTGAGAATCATCTTCTTCAGATATCCAAAATAGCCGAATCTGTCCTCACCTGGTATGGCTCCGACCAGCAGGCCGTCCTTCTGGTCGTCGTAGAACACGGTCGGCAGTTCGCCGTATCGCTGCATGTGGTCGGCGGGCGCGCCATAGATGCAAATCGCCTCCGGCTTACGCTGTATTTGCCGGTCATCTGCAAGCTCGAAGAGGTTTGCTAATGAACATCCCAGGCTCATGAAGCGCTGGTGGAAGTAGACAAACACCAGCACGGGACCTACCTGGGCAGGGAAACAGAGCCACTCGTCCGTGTTCACTTCCATGTTGGACACAGGGTTCTCCGCCACCTTTTGGAACTCCCCGGTCCTCTTGTTCATTGGTGGATCGATGATGAGAGGAGGCGCGATCCAGACTTGGCGGATCATCGGTATCCCGCCGAGCGCTGACAGGTAGGCATTGGGAAGTGTGCTTTCCTTCCGCAGCGCTATGAGACCGACCGTGGCTCCGGCGTGCACCTGCCTATATATTCTTGGGTGGTCACCGGTGATGTTCTCGCAGATGTCGCGGTAGACGGCGCGGATGACATGCGTGAGGTTCTCAACAGTCGCGTTGAAGGAGCGGTACGGCCGTCTGTCGAAACTGCTCGGTCCCGGTTCCGTGTGAAGTATGAGGTAGCGGTCGTGCGAGCGCCAGAAGTTGTACAGGTCCTCGACAAACGCATGAAGTTCCAGTCGGCCCTCTTTGTCATCCAGCCATGTCCACTGCGGAAACTGTGCGACAACTCTGTTGATGGGCTCATTGGCTAGGGTCTTCAGCAGGCGGACGACATTCGTCCATCGGTCGTGTCCTGCAGAGTCCGAGACGAACGGCGCAATAAGCCGCGATCCACGTTCAGACAGGTGGTCGCAGTAGGCAACGACCACGCATTTGAATGTGTTGCTCCTGAGCAGTTCGGGCGTGTCGTGGCAGACCTCGCCGACTGCGTGGAGGACTATTTGTCGCTGTCCAAAATCGCATCTTGTCAGCACCGGTGACTCCTTGACAGGATTGGTATCTTCACAATAGAGAAGGCTGGAGCCTTTCCCACGGGCCCCGGCCTTGGTGTGGCCATCCCCCGCGAAGAATGTTACGCGAGTTGGCTTGTGGTCTCCAAATCGGGATTGAACATGCAGGTGCTCCTTTGGCATCCAGGCCGGTCAGATTGACGCGCCGCCCCTGTCTGCCGGGGTACACAGCAATGACGTAAGGCCCAGCGGAGTACTGCTCCCTCTTGATGGCGGTGAGCCATGGTCGGATAACCAAGTGAGCGCACGGCGGTGACCACCGCTGTATTGCAGCGGCCGCAGAATATGGAAGGTAATGTCAACCGGCACCACACGGCGAATATCGCAGATGTGATGCGGAGTGCTCAGTACCTTGTTGTCCTGCTGGGACCATCGATGAGGTGGCACTCCTCTGCGCCAACACGATCGGTGAACGACTGCTACACAAAGGGCATGCCATCAGTACATACGGCCCGATATACGGTGGACCAACCGGTTCTCATGTGGTGCCCTGTACGCCGCTGTGGCAGTCTCATTGTTGTGGTTGAGCCCCGACTTTCTGAGGGCTACACAATTGTGTTCATCTGGAGACAGGGTGGAGTGCGTTGCTGAGAATCATCCAGATACGATCCATCCAGTCTGCATGCTCTGGCTTCATCAGGCAGGAGCGCAGGCATGTGACCGTTTGATCCGTGAACTCCACGTCGGTCCAGATATCGCGGAGCATCGCGGAAGGGTATGAAAACAGGGCCAGGTGCAGGTCGTTGGTCGCCGTTTGGTCGAAAAGCTGCTTGCTTGCAGTTGAAATGCTCCTCGATGAAGCTCCTGAGGCTGCGAAGATGACGATGTCCAGTTCTGGTTCGAACATCGTCAGGAAGCGCGGATCATTCTCCAGTCTGCCATGCAGGTCGACTGCTGCCTGCCGGCACTTCGCGAGGCCGCGTGCAAACTCACCATCTCTCGTCATCGGCAGCATCTGCTGCGTTGCCCATAGGGCGACCGCAGATGCGCCGGCTCGCGAACACTCAAGGCTGATCTCCCCCAGGTGCAGTTCTGACGACGTGAAATAGGTGTAGGGCGAGTCGTGTTTGTAGAACACGCCGACGGCGGGGTCCTTGAACAGCACGCAACCGCAACCGTATGGCTGCAGGCCATGCTTGTGCGGGTCGATGACGAGGGAATCAACCTCGCTGAGTCTGCGGTAAGACTCGGCGGTCTCCACTGGAAGATTGTCGACCAGAACAAAGTAGCCGCCGTAGGCCGCATCTGCATGCAGTCTGAAGCCGTATTTCTCCCGCAGGTCCAGTAGTGCGGGAAGTGGATCGACTGCACCTGCGCCGGTTGTCCCAACAGTTGCGACGACTGTGCCCACGTCACCCTTTTTCAGCCTGTCCTCAAGGGCGTTTGGGTCCATGCGCGCCTGCCTGTCACAGGGGATGGCCTCGAACTCGAGCTTGAGAACGTCCGAGATCCTACTATGTGTGTAGTGTGCCTGTTCTGATGCGACCACTTTCTTGCCCGGATTCAGCTTACCGGATACGAACAGCGCCTCCAGATTAGCCATCGTGCCGCCGCTGGTAAGATGCCCCAGGTGAGTATCCCACCCGAACATGCGGGCTATCTCTGCAACGGCCTCTTTCTCCATTCGGGAACTGGCCCTGCCACCGTCGAGAGCGTGATTGTTAGGGTTCACCCACATGGCGAGCATGTAGGCTATTCTCGCGACAGGATGTGGTGGCTTGAGCATCTGGCCCGCGTACTGGGGATGGAAGTACGGATAGTTGTCCTGCATCCGGGTGGCGACTTGAAGCAGCACGCTCTGGAGCCGCTCACCGTCGTACTCGGCCGACACATCCGGCAACGTCGCGAACCCTTCCTCCATCCTCTCGATGGCTTCCTCGAGAATACTCAGACTGTGCTTCTCCAGCTTCATTGCAGGGCTCCCCTCGGACAGGTTCAATAATCGCCAGTTTAGTATAGCAGTGACCACGTTATAGAAGCGCCGCTCCTGGATGTGTGCCTGACGCATTGTGATGCGCGCGGGCTCGCCGCGTATAAACAACTGTAGCCTCCGGGGGCCGGGCCGGACACTTCTGTCATGTGAGGAGGACGATGAAATGTTCATGGCTGCATGGATTGACCGCTCTGGTTTTGGTAGCGCTGGCCCTGCCGTTCTCGAAGGGGTGCCAGACACTTCACGCTGCGGAGGGCTATGTCGTATGTGTGCCACGTACGTTGCACAGTAATTCCACGGTGATTGTCTCCTTCAAGCTGTATGACAGTGAAGGTCCGTGACCGTGTGGAAGTGGCCCTCCAGAAGACGGGTGCAACTGTTGCGAACGCCTCTGCCATCGTTGATGGCAATGGCAGGGTTGAGCTTGACATGCCGGACCTGGACGAAGGTGGCTACACGGTGGTGGTCAATGGCACCGGGTTCGAGGAACGCGCTGGCGTGCGTATAGAGAATCCCCATATTGTCTTTCTCGAGACTGACAAGCCAATCTACAAGCCTGGCTAGACCATTCACATCCGCGTGATGACATTCGACTCGCAGCTGCTTCCTTTCAAGGAAGAGGTGACGGTCGAGTGCCTTGATGCAAAAGGCATCAAGGTATTCCGCACCCAAGTTGAAACAGATGAGTACGGTATGGTGCCTGTTGACCTGCCGCTAGACCGCCGGTGCCTGCCGAAGCAGGTATGGTAGTCATGGATATCTCCATCCCAACCGGTTTCACTGCGGTCTCCGAGTCGCTGGAAGAAGCGGTTGAGGAGAATGACCGGCTCAAGAGGTGTGAAATCGCTGGACGCAAAGTCATCTTCTACATCGAGAATTTGCAGCAAGGGGAGAGCTTGTCGCTTGAGTTCCAGGCGCAGGCCATGTATCCGGTCAAAGCGAAAGCGGTGGCGTCACGGGCATATGTTTACTACAGCCCTGATGTGAACGACGAGACGCTTGGACTCGAAGTCACCGTGGCATGAGAAGGAGTTCGCCGGGCGGGTCGATACCGGCCCGCTCTTCTTCAAGTGTGTATACTTCTGAGACTTATGACCTGGCAGGACATCATCAAGCTGCACCTCGCGGGCTCCCATAGCGATACGCATGAGACTGTGGTGCTGCCGCCGTCGCACCTGCCTGAGGGTCTCTCTGCCCTCGCGGAGCGAATGGGCGTGATACTCGATGCCGATGGACCAATGGAGCTTGCGCCTTCCTGGTTGGGCGCCCGCGCCCTTCCGTCTCTGCTTGCAGGTCATGGGAACCGCATCCGCCTCGGTGGCGTGCTCGCCCGGAGGCTGAGTCCTGCTGCGTTGGATGCGGTAATGGCCCACGAGCTGGCACACTTGAAGTGTCGACACTGGGAGCTGCTCCTCCTCGGGTCGATGCTGGCCACTCTCGCTGGGATGGCTGTTGGCCTGGCGCTCGAAGGTCCAATGGCCGTTCGTCTGGTTCTTGGGGGACTCGTGCCGCTGCTGGCAGCTGCCGGACTTAGCTGGGTTGCTGAATACGAAGCTGACCGTGTCGCTGCTCAGTATGTGGGTTACGATGCTGTGGTTGCGATGCTTGGTGAGCTGCGCGACTCTGGCTTCCGCAGGCATGCGGAATTCACGCACCCGCCTGATGTCCGCCGCCTCAAGCGTCTCATTGCGACTCGCCTGCGCATCCGCCGCGACTCCTAGCCCTTGTTGTCCAGTTCTGTGCTGGCCTCCCTCAATGGTTAGCTGTGACCCCTGGGTTCTACGTCAAGAATGTGATGCTCTTCATGTAGCGATGGACCAGGCAATTCCGCCCTAGTTGCTGTCCAGCGATGATGTCTGCTTAAGCGGTCAGAAAATGTCCTCCCTGTTCGCTGTGGTTTGAAGAGTGTGGCGCCATGGGTGGCCTGGTGCCGGCTTATGTCGTTCGGTTGTTGGAGGAGCATGTGCAGCTCGGGCATGGCAGCGGCTTCCACTTGTGGCTTGCTGCGTTCTCTCAAGGTATCAGCCTCCAGTGGTGCTGTGGTGGTGCTGAGACGCATGCCGTTGTGATAGACAGCAACACTGATATTCATGCGTTCGTGGGCCTCGACCGAGGGGTCTTGCGTAGCTTGTCCTGCCGTGTGAGGGGAGTATCTGCAGGCGGCATCCCTTGAACTGTACCACGTTGTCACATCCAACCGTGCACATGTGCTTGAGACGGCAGACAGTCGCAAGGTCGAGACCTGGCTCAATGGGGCGATATGCACTGCCGGGTTCTGCTGCCGACAGCACGAATCTGCGGTCGTAGCGCGGCAGGAACCGCTGCAGCACTGCCTCGGTATCATCCAGCGTCCTTGCGTCTGCCAGCCGCAATTCGCTCCCCAGCCTGTCCTGTGGAGAATGTGTGCCAGAGGCGCTCTATGCGGCCGTTGGTCTCGGGTGAGTCCGCCGCGATCGACGTGATGCCGAGCTCTTCAAGCGCCTGCCCGACCTGTGTCAGTGACTGCTCCCCTACCAGTTGCCCTGCTATCGACTCTGTCTCCTTCTCCGGTGATACGAAGATCATATGTTTGTGTTTGTCGTGGTACAGAGCCACTGGAATCCCCTTCGTTCCCACTACCTGCCGCCGCATGGTGAAGTACCCCTAGATGTCCTCCTCCTTCCAGAAGACCGCACAGGGCACGTGATTCGTTGCGTCATCGATGGCGCCCACCAGGCACAATCGGTAGACCTCTTCCGTCCAGCCAGTCATGTGGACCGCCGTCCACCTGCGCAGCAACCTCTCCCTGGCTTCCTTCCCCGCCTGCTGCGATGCTTCGCTGCCCTCGGCGTCCGTGGAGTCCGTATCCCCGTGAGCAGCAGCACTCTGCGCATCGTCGACCGCGGCGGGTAGATCTGCTGCTCCTCCTCAAGCAGTTCCGCCGGATGCTGCTGGTTTTCCCCTGCATACCGCCCCCAGGTCAACGCCACTACTCGTAGCGCCACCTCCTCCTCAACCGCATTGTATGGCCTTCTCCCCCGTTCCCGCGTGCCAGGCCCTGTGCTCCCTCACGGGCGGTACGCCCTGCGCAGCCGCCGCACCTGCCGCAGTGACAACGCCATCATCTCCGCTGCCTCCTCCATCCTCACTCTCCCCAGCTCGTTCAGTATCAGCAATCGTCTCTGTTCCTTCCGGTTCAACGTCAGCATCTCCTGTGTGCGGACATTATCGTTGAACAGTTAGGCGGACAGAATCATATAGACTTTCTACACAAGCAATTTGTACATTGACCTCGTCCAGACAGATAGGTGACACATGAGAGATGCGACATTACCATGGG
>CAZODZ010000077.1:0-6747 GCA_964578745.1 uncultured Dehalococcoidales bacterium
GGCGACCTCATCGGCAGCGTTTGCACCGGAATGGATGGCTTGATGCCAGAGAAGGGCATCAACTTCCGCGCGTGACACCGTGTACATGAACGGCTCATCGCATTCCCACGTGACGCTGTCGCCATCGACGCTGCGTATCACCAGCATGCGGACCTCTCTGCTCACTAATGGTTGGACTGCTTTCGGTAACAGATCGAGAGCCGCCCGTGTGACGCCGCCTGCGCAGCACTTATGGTGCGGAACGCGCTCCTTTTCGAACAGCATGACCTCGAGTCCGCGTGCCGCTAGCTCCGCGGCAGCAGTGCAGCCAGCGGGGCCCCCACCGATCACGACAACATCACAGGAACTCTCTTGCGCCATTTCAGTCCTGCCATCCTGTGCCTCGGCATGTAAACAGGGGAGCACCGCCGCTTGCCAGCAAAGTATATGCCACCAGCCAGCAGCGTCACAGGGGGCAGGACCATCTGGGGACATCCTCAACGTCACATGTATGAATGCGCGGCCGGGTGTGTGCGATGCTGGATAGTCGGGGAGTTGTCTGCCTTGGCTCCGATTCTCGTGGCTGGTGTCACTTCAATCTGCCTGGTCACTGTCCGGCCAGATTGTTCCGGTGTCGTGACAGATCGACATCCAGCCGAAGCCAGGGAAGGGATTTACAACATGGGCTGCAGGACTTTGTCGCCAGGCTCCTCAACGTCTATAGCTGCGGCCTGTCCTCACTCCGCATTACTGGCCTGATCAGGCGGCCATGGAGTTCAACGTGGGCTTCATTTCAGTGAGATGTGGTGGAGGCGGGGGAGAGTTGAACTCCCCGTCCAGAAGCAGGTTGCCAGAATATGCTACAGGCTTAGTCGACTGTCAATTAGTCGCCTGACCCTTGTCCGTCGACCGAGTTGAGTCAAGCCATCCGGCTCATCTTACCCGGGCTTCGCCGGCCTTCACCCGGGGCACCCCGGCTTTTCGGCGCCCATTCTCAACCCGCCGGGGATGGGGTCGAGGTGGACGCGCGGCCTGTTTCTTAGGCCGCGACGGGAACTAGATCGTTCTCGTCTATTTTTTGCCACCTGTTTATTGAGGTTGATGGCACCTCAGCCTGCAATTCTGTAGGCCCGTCTCTGTCGAACCCGCGCGCCCCCATGCTTCGGAAGGCACCGGTGGCTCAGGAACGGCCACGCCGCTCCTTCACCACCCGGTCGAGTTCCCGTTCTGCGTCGCGACGCGCGATGGATTCGCGCTTGTCGTATTGTCGCTTGCCTCGCGCAACACCCAACGCCACCTTTGCGACGCCACCCTTAATGTACAGCCGAAGCGGTACCACGGTCAAACTCTTCTGTTTCGTGAGCGCCTCGATTTCATCAAGCTCCTTACGATGGAGCAGCAGCTTGCGCTTTCGGCCTGGCTCGTGACCGGTGTAGCTGGCGGCGTCGTACGGCGCGATGTGACTGTTGAAGAGCCACAACTCACCGTTTTCTATCTTCGCGTAGGCATCGCGCAGGTTTACACGGCCTTCGCGGATGGACTTGATCTCCGAGCCCATGAGGACCATGCCGGCCTCATAGGTGTCGCCGATCGTATAGTCATGGTAAGCTTTGCGATTAACTGTGATTGTCCGGGTCTCTCGCGCCATGCCCGAATTGTACAGCACCAGGCCTTGCCTCAGAAGGGATGGCCGTGTCGGGCGCTGATCGCGCATACGTGGCTCTCATCGTCATCCTCATTACGGCCATTGGTGCTGGCCTCTACGGCTTGGAGCAGCGACAGCCATTCAACGACGAAGCCCTTGAGTTATCTGGCCCTGTGTCGATTGACGGCTCCTTCCGCGTACGTGTTGACGATGGCCTCCCGCATTCCGGGGTCTATACCATGCCCGTGGACACCACGCTCGGCGAGTTAGGTGACATAATCGGCTCTGATGTCGGTTCCTATGAGGTGGTTGTTCAGTCGACGGCTCCAGGTGGGCAAGGTTCGCAGTGTATCGACCTCAATCATGCTGATCCGTGGCTCCTGCAGGCCCTTCCAGGTGTTGGTGAGAAACGCGCCGCTGCCATCGTCCGTTACCGCGAAGAGCACGGTGGCTTCCGCGCCACCGAGGAGCTCCTCTTCGTCGACGGCATAGGTCCAGCGACATTCGACGGGATTGAGGACTTGGTGATGGTCACAGCGTTCGAATGAGATGTTGCTTCTATGCCTTAGCATAGCGTTTGTGACGGGCATCGCTCTCTCCGCGGGCAAGCCCGCAGCGGTGCCTCTGGTCATCGGTCTGCTCGTTATTGGTGGGGTTGCGACGCTTGTCCTGCGGAGGCGTTCACTGTTCCTTCTCCTGCTACTCTGTGCAGCGACCCTGCTCGTGGCAGATCTGCGCTATGAACGCGCATTGCCACCTGATGGTGCGTCCATGGTGGCTTTCTACAACGGGATGGACGAGGTTGACCTGCAGGTAGAGGTCGTGGAGGAGCCGGTGCGCAAGAGCAGGTACTACGAGCTGGTGGTCGGGTCGCTTAGGCTTCTCGATGAAGGAGAGAGTCGGCCGCTGGAAGGCAAAGCCTTGGTGCGGACGCATGACCCGCGCGACTACCGCTACGGTGACTTGGTTGTCATCCACGGTAGGCTTGAGGCGCCGGCGATTGTCGATGGCTTCGACTATCCCCGCTATCTGGCACGACGAGGCATCTACTCAGTTCTGTTCTGCCCGCAGATGGAACCAACCGGCCGTACGTCGGCCGGGACCATCATGAGCACACTGAACGATGTCCGTACTCATCTCTCGGATGCGCTCGCACGTTCGCTACATGAGCCACAGGCCTCTCTCGCGCAGGCTCTGTTGCTTGGTGAGCGTACATCGTTGCCACGTGAGACGTCCGCCGCGTTTGCGCGTGCCGGCGCCGCCCATCTCTTGGCTGTCTCCGGACTGCACCTGGGTATCGTTGTGCTGGTGGTAGTTGCCGCCGCGCTCGCCATGATGGGTCGACGCCGTTACCTCTACGTATGGCTGGCGCTCGGCCTGCTGTGGGCCTATGCAGCACTGACCGGTCTGCGGCCGCCCGTTGTCCGCGCCGCCATCATGGCGAGCATGTTCCTGCTGGCCGAACTGGCCGGCCGGCAGAAACACGCGCCGACGGCGCTAATGCTTGCCGCAGCGATAATGGTGGCAGTAAATCCGCAGGCACTCTGGGACGTATCGTTCCAGTTGAGCATCCTTGCCATGGGTGGTCTGGTGGTGTTCTACCGGCCGCTCCATGATGGGTTCGATAGCCTGCTCGACAAGGCTCCTCGCCTCCTGGCTGCCGGCCGGCTTGTTCCGTCTGCGGCGCGGGATATCGCGGCGGGAACCATTGCGGCGACCATTGCTGTCTGGCCCGTCGGTGCGGCCACCTTCGGCATCGTGTCGCTTGTTGGCCTTCCTGTGTCGTTGCTCGTGCTGCCGGTGCTGCCTTTCGCGCTGGGTACGTCCGCGGCTGTGGCTACAGCGGCCCTGATATCGCCGATACTTGCTGCCCCCTTGGCGTGGCTTGCGTGGCTCGTGCTCACATATGTCCTCAGGGTAGTCGGACTGTTCTCCGGGCCTTCGTGGGCGGCAATAGACACGGACATCGGCATGACCGCACTCTGTGCGTATTATGTGCTGCTCACGTGTGCTGCGATGTACTTCATGCTGCCCCACGTCCGCCCCCGAAGGCAGAGGGGTGGCGCAGTAGTGGAAATGTCTCTTGGGGGAAGAATGCTGCGTCTGGCCGTCTTGCCCCTTGTAGTGACAGTAGGCCTCGTCGGGGCTGCATTGTCAGCGGCACCGGACGGCGCACTTCATGTGGTGTTCCTTGACGTCGGGCAGGGCGATGCAGCACTTGTGACAAGCCCGACAGGGAGGACTGTCCTTGTCGACGGCGGACCTGACGCGGTGCGCATGTGCAGCCTGCTTGGCCGGTACATGCCCTTCTACGAAAGGCACATTGATCTTGTGGTGTCGACACAGCCCCATGCGGACCACATTGCGGGTCTCGTCGCCACGGCCGAACGGATGAATGTCAGTATGGTCGCCGCCAGTGCTGCCTGTCATGAATCCCTCCTCTACGAGCGATGGCAGCAGGCGGTGTCAAGAGAAGGGCTCGTCGTCACGCACCCGGTTTGTGGACAATCTATCGACCTGGGAGACGGCGTTGCCCTTGATTTTCTTGGCCCGAGGGCGACCGGTTACTCTGGCTCGGCGGACGACATTGACAACAATGGCCTTGTCGTACGGATCTCGTACGGGAGTGTGAGTTTTCTCTTCATGGCGGACGTTCGAGCTGACGTGGAGCGCGACATGGTGCGGCGCGGCCTGCCTCTGGAGAGTACGGTCCTCAAGGTGGGCCATCACGGCAGCTCGACCTCTTCGTGTCCTCAGTTCGTGGCTGCGGTCTCGCCGGAGCTGGCTGTTATCTCGGCTGGCGCCAACAACGAGTATGGGCATCCACACCTGTCCGTTCTTCAGACTCTTGAATCGCAGAAAGTCCGGTATGTGACGACTGCCAACTGTGGCACTGTTGAGTGCGTTACTGACGGCAAGTCTCTATGGATTGTGTGCGAACGACGGTCGAGCGTGGACGAGGAATGGCAGCATAACTGATTCTGGATCAACCAGGCCTCGGGGTCATGATGCGTCGCCCTGCATAGCAAGAGACCTCCACTTGGCGCGGGGACGCCCTACGTGATAATCTAGATTGCACGCTGGGGATTAGTCTAGCGGTAGGACGGCTGACTCTGGATCAGTTAGGCCAGGTTCGAATCCTGGATCCCCAGCCAATCAGTCACCTGCCGTGAACGTTCTCTCTACGTGCCTGTGTGCCTCTTGGTCGTGCCAGCAGGCGATGCGTATAATTGGGCCCATCGATGCATGCAGCAGAGCTCCTGTACCGTGTCTGGACTGCCTATAGCACAGGGTGGGGGCTGTGGGTGTCTGTTGGCATGTACGGTTGGTTAGTTGTTTGCCTCGCTGTCATCGCTCGGAGAAGCCGGCTCAACCTCTGGTGGCTCGCCCCCGTTCCGGTCGCCAACTTCGCCATGATGTGTGCGCTGGGCAAGCGCTCGCGCAAGTGCTTCTGGGCCCTCACGCTGCCGCTGGCAGCCATCATCATCGGTCTCACGATCTGGCTGCCATTGTGGACGATGGCGTGGCTCGTCATCTGGGCGATAGCCTGGGTCGCTGCGTGGATGGGCATCGCTGCCGAAATGGGTAAGCCCGCTGTGCTCGGCCTTCTAATTCTTGTGCCGGTCGCGAACCTCGTCCTTGTGGGTGCGCTCGCGTTTGGGGAGTAGGAAGGGGGTCGTGGAAGACCCCCTCCAGGATGTTTTACCCTAGGCAAGGTGCTTCTTGACGACAGGTTCGAGCATCGCTTTCGGCATTGCACCTATCTTCTGCTCAACTAGCTTGCCGTCCTTGAAGAAAAGAAGAGTCGGTATCGACTGGATACCATACCTCCGTGCGGTAGCCGGATTCTTGTCGACATCGAGCTTGGCAAACGTCACCTTGCCGGCGTAGTCCTTTGCAAGTTCCTCGATGACCGGTGCCACCATCCGGCAGGGGCCACACCAGACTGCCCAGCAGTCGACGACTACAACGCCCGGCCCCGCGACCGTGGCCTCAAAGGTCGCATCTGTGACCTCGAGTACTTGTCCCTGTGTTCCCGGTTGCTCTTGCACAGGTTTTTGAACTCTTTCCTCCTTTGTTACCGTTATGCTGCCATCAGCGTTATCGGTGAATGTGATGCCGTGTTCATCCTTCTTGAACGACGCGTTGAGCTTCTCGCGGGCGAGGCGTAGAAGGTTCCACTTGCCCGCTGTTGCGTACTCCTGCATCGCTTCAAGGACCACCTCGCTGTCGATGTCGTTGGTGAAGTACCGTCGCAGCAGGTCGTCAAGTTGGGCCTCATCCGCAACTGTCTGGCGCTCCTCCTCTGTCATTGTGCCAATGCTCTCGAGACGTTGTCTGAGGCGTTCCGGCATTTTTTCACTGTATGACATATAGCTGCCTCCCGTCATGAAACCGGCGTCAGCGACCGGCGCGCTTTGCCCGTGCCGGGCCGAAACCGATGAAAGAATAGACCCCGGGGGCTACACGCTCCAAACAGGCGAACGGTTTGACCTTCTCACCAGGACTTCCAAGCTCCGTGTCCTTGAGTGAGATGTCGCTCTCGCGCGCGCCGGGAGTATCGTATATGTTCGGCATCAACTCATCCCTGAGTATCTGCTTGATGTCGTCCACGGTGAACACCTTGCGGCCCTGTGTGGACAGCACGAGGCCGGCTATATACGGGCCCCATTGCCTGAACGTGTATGTCTCATCGAAGACAGCCCGCTCCTCAGGCGACGTGATATATGTATCCGCGAGATGCTTCTTTGTCTCGGCTATCACATCCTCCTGTGTAGTGGGTTGCGTTGCCGTAGGAGGAAGCTCTGGTAGCATGTGTGGCGCTGCCTTCTGTCCTGTCGAACCGGAGAGGTCGCGCAGCCGTTCCATAACCCACATGCGGGCGAGCGTTTGAGGTGACTCATCTAGATCGCGTGCCAGCGCGCGCAGTTGCTGCGCTCGAGCGGATGGGATCTCGATGCGGAGAACGACGGAATCCAGTCCTGCCTCGCTTTCTGTCTCGTGACCAAAGCCGTCAGGGTCGCACCCGTTGCCATTGCTGCGGCGCGTGTTATTGAGCATTGCCATGATGCTCCGGTACATGTACTGGTCTATATCAGGGCCGCCTGGATTGTGCTGAGATG
>CAZODZ010000078.1:0-6430 GCA_964578745.1 uncultured Dehalococcoidales bacterium
GCCGCAAACCGCTCAATAGAGCGAAGGTATGTCTGTTCCATGGAAGTTGTAAGCGTGCCCGGCATCCCCTGCGACAGGTTATGCAGTGTCTTGGTCGTCTCGAAGTACTCAGGCGAGCCAGTGATTATCATCCACTCAACATCAATGCCAAGCTGGTCCAGAAGCGGGATGGAGCTGAAGAGCATCTCCGCCACTCCACCACCTTTTGCACTCGAGTTCAGTTCGAGCAGAGTCATGCCCTTGAGTTGCGACGCAATCCTGAGAAGGCGGTCGATCGCTTCCTGGCCGACTACAGAGACATATTCCTCCACGCTCGGCACGGAAAACGGCCGCCAGCCTGCGCGGGCACTATAGACTATTCCATCCTCACGGGGATATGGACAGCTACCAGCACTAGAAGACATACATGCTCACCCAGGATCCACACATCAGACAGGGTCGCTATGCGCCCGGGACAGACCCATGCCTACTTGAACTCAAGGACGCTGTCATCCGCGAGGAATACATCAGCCCTCACTTCCGAATCAGCGCCCACTATACGCGAACGGGCGCCAACTATGCTGTCAGTAAGGACGAGTTTACCACTCAGTTGTGCCCCATCCATCACGATTGAGTTGACGATTTTCGCGCCCGATACCTTCACGTCGGGGCCCAGGGTCACATCGGGCCCAATGCAGCAGTCCTCCACAACACAACCCTCTGCAATGGAGACCGGCTCCACAAGTTCACAACGCGTGACAACTGCGCCTGGCGATACCCCACAGTGACCAGCCGTCATGCCGGGCACGGGTGCCGATGCGCGCAGGAGTACACGATTGGCCTCAAGGATATCAGCGCGCGTACCTGTATCGAGCCACCAGCCCAACAGCTCGTGACTGACAACTGTTCTCCCCATGTCGAGGAGTTTCTGTATTGCGTCCGTAATCTCCAATTCGCCGCGCCAGGAGGGGCCAATCTGGTCGATGGCCTCATGCACGGCGCGGGTAAACACATACGCTCCAACCAGAGCGAGATTGCTTCTGGGCTGTGCGGGTTTCTCGACCAGGCGCACTACCTTACCAGTCTCGTCGAGCTCTGCGACGCCGAAGCGTCGCGGATCAGCCACCGCTTTCAGCAGCACAAGCCCATCGGGTTTGCGCGACTCGAATTCTTCTACCACTGGAGCCACTCCACCCTCTATCAGGTTGTCACCCAGAAACATCAGAAAGTCGGAATCACCGAGGAACCAGCGCGAGACCTTCACAGCGTGGGCAAGCCCCCCGGCAACCTCCTGGATCGCGTACGTCACATTCAGATCCCAGGCTGAGCCGTCGACAACGGCCTCGCGGATACGAATACTGGAGTCAGGGGAGACCACGATGCACACATCACGTATACCGGCTTCAGCTATCTGATCAAGCACGTACGAGAGTATGGGGCGGTTTGCGACGGGTATGAGGTGCTTGGGAGTCGAATGAGTAACGGGTCGCAATCGCGTCCCTTTGCCAGCACATAGCACAAGCGCTTTCATCTGGTTCTCCTCTCCACATCCTCTTTCAGACTGCAGCGAATGTGTGCCGACAAGTCTATTGAATGAGGCACGAGGGGGTCAATGTTGAACGTGCTGTGCCGTGTCGAGATTGAGTCGCCAGAGCGGGACGCGTATAATCGAGGGTCCGGGACTTCACCGCAGTTGCTCGGTGGGGGAGGATATACGACGCATGGGAAGACTGCTGATCGTCTCAAATCGCCTGCCTGTTACGATCCACAGACGCAGAGGTCGGCTGCAGTTCGAGCCGAGTGCGGGCGGACTTGCAACCGGGCTGTCATCCTTCTACAAGACATCCGACTCGCTGTGGCTGGGCTGGCCCGGCATCGACCGCAAGAACTCGAACGCAGACCGCGAGGAGATCACACAAAGGCTTCTCCAGGATCACTGTTATCCCGTTTTCCTCTCACAGCGAGAGGTTGATGAGTACTACAACAAGTTCTGCAGCGCAACGATATGGCCGTTGTTTCACTATTTCCCCCAGTACGCCACCTACTCTCCATCGGCGTGGCAGGCATACGAGCGCGCAAACCGCACGTTCTGCGACGCAGTGGTTGATGTGTGGCAACAAGGCGACGCCATCTGGGTACACGACTTTCACCTCATGCTGCTTCCGAGAATGCTGCGTGAGCGGTTGCAGGACCCGCTCATTGGTTTCTTCCTGCACATCCCATTCCCATCGCTGGAGATATACCGTCTGCTGCCCTGGCGCACGCAGATACTGGAAGGACTGATGGGCGCTGACCTTGTGGGGTTCCACACATGGGACTATGCAGCGCACTTCCTTACAAGCACGCGGTACCTGTTGGGCTATGACTCGTCAATGGGACGGATAACAGGTCCTGACACCATCACGAAGGTCGACGTCTTTCCTATGGGCATCGATTACGAAAGGTTCGCGGGAACCGCGAGCACAAGAGAAGTCGATAGGGAGATCAAGAAGCTCGAAGAGAGTTTCCAGAGCCGACGTGTCATTCTGTCGGTTGACCGCCTCGACTACACGAAAGGCATCCTCCGGCGGCTCGAGGCATTCAGCACTTTTCTTGAGGAGAACCCGGACTACCGCGAGAAGCTCACATACGTAGTCGTCGTTGTGCCCTCACGTATCGGCGTCGCCCGCTATGCGCTGTTAAAGCGCCAGATAGATGAGATGGTCGGCGCCATCAATGGGAAATACGGCTCTATCGGCTGGGCACCCATCTGGTACATCTACAGGGCTATCCCATTTCCCTCGCTCGTCGCCCTCTACAGAAGGGCAGACGTGGCGCTGATCACCCCTTTGAGAGACGGCATGAACCTGGTAGCAAAGGAGTACCTGGCATCCAAGGTAGACAGGCCCGGCGTGCTTATTCTCAGCGAGACAGCAGGATCCGCGAAGGAGCTCAGCGAGGCACTCATCGTCAACGTGAACAACACCGACGACATCGTGGCGGCGTTAAAGGAAGCGCTGCAGATGAGCGAGGCCGAGCAGGAGGAGCGTCTGCGCATCCTGCAGCGCAGACTGAGGCGGTACACCGTGAAACGCTGGGCACAGGACTTCATTGATACTCTTGAGGGCACCGTCAAGTGGCGGGAGGAGATGGGAGCACATATACTCGGTGCTCAAGCGCGCCGAAGGATGATCAAGAGCTATCAACAGGCGCAACGAAGGTTACTGTTGCTGGACTACGACGGGACGCTGGCGCCCTTCTCAACGCGACCGAGCCGTGCCGTGCCCTCGCAGGAGGTGCTCGACCTTCTGTCGCGGCTGGCAATGGAACCAGGCACGTCGGTGGTGCTGGTCAGCGGCCGCGACAGAAAGTCGCTGGACGGCTGGTTCGGCAACCTCCCCATGGGAATGATCGCAGAGCACGGCGCGTGGCTCAAGCCGGGCAGCGAGGCTGAATGGGAAATGATAGAGCCAATGACGGGCGAGTGGAAGGAGGAGGTCCGGCCGATACTGGAACTGTATGCAGATAGAACCCCCGGCTCCTTTGTCGAGGAGAAGGACTTCTCGCTCGTATGGCAGTACCGGAGGTCAGAAACTCCCCTGGGTGAGCTGAGGGCGCGGGATCTCGTGGCCCACCTTCAGACGCTGATTGCCAACCTAGGCCTCCAGGTGCTGGAGGGCAGCAAGGTGGTCGAGGTCAAAAACTCGGGAGTTAACAAGGGCAGAGCGGCCCTCCGCTGGGTGGCAACCCTCGAACCGGACTTCATACTGGCAATCGGCGACGACTATACGGACGAAGATCTGTTCCGGGCACTTCCGGGCAACACGTGGTCGATAAAGGTGGGACTCGGCAGCACGGCGGCGAAGTACAACCTGTCATCTCAGGGTCGGGTGGTTCCTCTGCTGCGTGACCTGTTGTCTGCTACCGAAGACTGATTGCGGCACAGGGTCAGGGAATCGAGCCCCTGCGTACCTGCCTTCCCGAAGCACATACTGATTGTGTCCCGCTGGAGGTCGCTAAAGGAATTTCTTCACACCAGTGAGAGCCAGCACGCCGATGACGATGAGTACTATTCCAACAACGATCTGAAGGAAGCTTGGTAATACCAGCACCAGAATACCCAGCACGAGGGCTATGATTCCAAACCCGGCGTTCCTATCCACTATGTACCTCCAACCCTATTATGCAGATACCCAGTCCAGACCCAATGCCACATTACACTCTCGACCGGATTTACAGGAGACGCGGACACATAGTCTGAGCATCCGTCTGCCGCGGCATCGCACGGACGACGCCATAGAAATCCCACGGCACGCCCAGAGGCATCGCCCGGATGTCCCTGATCTCGGCAGCTCCGGGCTCTTTCTCGCTTATCTCACGTCGCAGCGCACCCGCCGCGATGTGACCTGCTACCTTTCGTTCCGCGTCCTCGTCTTCTCCAGTTCGCACACGCTCGGCAGCATCGGCCAGCATGGCAAGGTCGGAAACAAGAAGACTCGCAAATACGATTGTCAATTCGTCCCCAACGCCATACACTGACTTGAGTCGTCGCAGGGCATCCCGCGCCTCCTGTCTCACGACAGCAAGATAGCCCTGTGCCTCATCGCCGTCTTCACGCGCCCGTAAGATCGCATAGGAGATGCGCAGAAACGACAGTTCGAGCTCCTGCTGCGCAGAACTATCCATCTCCACCCGCGCGAACGCCACTCCGAATACATGCCTCATCGCCACCTACCTGCGAACCAGGGGCACGCTGCCATTCCTCGCCAACCCCGAGCGCGCCCCCACTGTATCGCGACATCCGCTTCTACCACCTGCCCTTCCGCAATGCAGGTGGGAACCCAGTGTATCAGCCAGCCATACCGCAGGCGAGCGACGGGATGAGAAACACGAGAACCGGTGAGCATTGCAACACGTTCCTGGCCACACCTCTGATAAACCACTTAGAGGGCCCCAAACAACCGTACTTGCTCATCACCATAAGATCAACCACCCCACACACTCCAGAAAGCCTCCTGTGATTCGCTCTCCCACGACAATAGGCTTGTGAGTGTTCACACTTGGGTCCCAGCCAGCCCTTTGTCATTCCGAGATACTCAAGCGTGGCCCCTTCGCCCTGGTGTCGAGGACTTCCATCTGACTGGCGCCCACACAGCCAACCGCAGCCGAGCGTGCTGGTTCAACAACGGTGAGGAGCACGACCTCGCTGATACCGTGGCCGAAGGCTACCTCCTTCAGACTTCCCTCCTTACTGTCACTGCAACACCCCGAGAGCCACAATGCTGCCAACACCTTATGGACTCGCAGCACACCACATAATGAATGATAGCAGTATTACCCGGAAGGGGGCGACAAGCACAAGATGTCAGCAGGTCGGGCATGCCGCCACACGCGAGTTCATTGACGGCCTAGCCGCGTCGCGTACAATACACGGACACTGATTTCCACACACCAGCGGATGCTGGACAGCGAGTCACGCTCCTGCATCCATGAAGACGATGCCGCATAAGGAGGCAGGATGGACAGAGTCAACGGGGCAGGCGAGCTTGTGAGGCTTGCACAGAAGTACTACGTCTCAGGATTTGGACGCGGACAGTCATTCCACGCCACACCTGGAGCGATAGTCGCTTCCGCAGACGGCCACTACGTAACCGATATCTGGGGCAATCGTTTATTTGACACTGAATCATGCGCGTCGGCCTGCTACCTTGGATTCGGGCTCACTGCAGTCATGGACGCGGTGCGCGATGAAATGGAACGCGTGCCATCGACAACACCGTTGTTCGTCCCGACAGCACCTCTCCTGAGACTCGCAGAGAAGATCGCCCAGATCAGCCCCGGCGACCTGACTTACAGCGTCTTCGTGAGCAACGGGACCGACGCGACCGAGGGCGCAGTCAAGATGGCACGCCAGTACTGGAAGATCATGGGCAAAGGTGGGAAGTACAAGGTGCTACACCGGACACCGGGAGACTACCACGGGATGAGCCTGGCGATGGTGAGCGCCAGTGGACACACGTTTCGAAGGGCACCATACGAGCCGCTCATGGCAGGGTTTATCGACCTGAATGCACCGAACTGCTATCGCTGCCCGTATGAGAAGACATTTCCCGAGTGTCGACTGCTCTGTGCACGTGAACTTGAACGCGTGGTCAAGTTCGAAGACCCCGATACCATTGCGTGTCTCATCACGGAGAACACCAACACCGGCCTCGGTATCGTGCCACCTCCGCCAGGGTACATGGAGACCATTCGGGACATCTGTACGCGGTATGACATCCTGCTTATCGCAGACGAGATAATCACCGGCATCGCCAAGTCAGGGGCATGGTTCGAGTCAGATAGACGGGGAATAGTGCCGGACATGTTGTGCATCGGCAAGTCGATCTCGGCGGGCGTGGGCGCGCTAGCTCTCACGCACATACGTGAACATGTGGGACGAGCGCTGGCAGAGAGCTCGAACGTGCATCAC
>CAZODZ010000079.1:0-6225 GCA_964578745.1 uncultured Dehalococcoidales bacterium
CATCAATCACATCAATCATATTCGTGTGCGCCTGCTGTATCAAGGTCTGCGCTATTGACACCTCTGATGGTCGATGGCATGATTAGCGGTACTTTGCGCGTTCATTATGACCAGCAGACACGTGAAGGGAGTCCGTTCGTCGAGCGCAGGTGCTGCTAACGTGCCCGCTTCTTACGAGGAATTAACACCAGGTCAGGAACTCGCTCCAGTAGAGTACACCCTCGACCCTGAAGCAGTCGCTTCTTATGTCGAGGCTGTGGGCGCTGCTGAGTGCCGCTACGTCCCGCCTCTCGCCGTGGCGGCGCGCGCCATCGCGTCGCTTGCCGATCTCGTTGAACTACCCCCAGGCACCATCCATGCCTCCCAGGAATTCGACTTTTCTGGCCTCGTTCCTGTGGGTGCACAGGTTACCTGCAATGCGAAAGTGCACAAGAAGCTTTCACGTGGATCGATGCGTCTGCTCACTCTCGAGCTGCGTATCTCAGACAGGGCTGGCCAGCTCGTGCAGAGAGGTCTTTCGACTGTTGTTATTCCGGAGTCGCCGCAATGAGTGTGCCCTTTCGTGAAGGCGATGCCCTGCCTCAGCTTGAGCGGCAGGTGACACAGGACAGAATACGCCGTTATGCCGAGGCCTCCGGTGACTTCAATCCCATCCATATTGATGAGGAGTTTGCTGCATCCACTCCTCTCGGGGGGACAATTGCGCACGGGATGCTCGTTCTCGCTTATATGTCCGAGATGATGAGTTCGGCGTTTGGCATGGTTTGGGACCGCGGTGGGCATATGAATGTTCGCTTTAAAAGCCCTGCACGGCCGGGCGATACGCTGACGGTATCGGGCGAAGTGGAGTCAGTCAGGGATGAGAATGGCATAGTATCCTTTGCTTGTTCACTCTCGTGTCGTAACCAGGATGGTGCCGTTGTCGCTACCGGCGATGCGCGCGTACGAGTCCCCGTATCAAAGTGACTCTGCTGTCCACATGTGTGGCGGGGCGCGAGCCTTTGTGTGTCACGTTATCTTGCGAGGAGATAGGTATGTCACCGATGGCAGGTAAGGTCAGGGTAGCTATCGATGCAATGGGTGGTGACTTTGCACCGGACGAGGTCATTAAAGGCGCAGTCATGGTGGCCCGGAAGGGCGATGTGGACATCATCCTGGTCGGCCGTGAGGATGTCATCCAGAAGCATCTTGAGAAACAGGGTGCCCCGCCTGACCTCGTGCGTGTGGTGCACGCCGCGGAGGTCATCCGCGAAGGTGAACCGCCGGCGCATGCCATCCGCCAGAAACGGCAGTCCTCGATAGTCGTTGGTGTCAAGCTTGTGCGATCGGGTGATGCAGATGCCTTCGTAAGTGCTGGCTCTTCCGGTGCGGTAGCATCTGCCGCCGCCACCTATCTCGGAATGGTGCAGGGTATCGAAAGGCCGACAATTGGTGGCGGCTTCAGCAGTTTTGCGCCGAACGTCGTCGTCATGGATCTTGGCGCAAATGTCGACTGCAAGCCGCATCAACTGGTATCGTTCGCCATTGCGGGCACCGTATATGCACGGACCATTTATGGGATAGACAACCCGACCGTTGGTCTTCTGAGTACCGGCAGCGAAGAGGGCAAGGGGAACGAACTGGCCAAGGAGGCGTTCCCTTTACTGAAGAACAGCGGGCTGAATTTCGTGGGCAATGTTGAGGGGAACGACATACTGATGGGCAAGGCCAACGTGATAGTGTGTGACGGCTTCGTCGGTAATGTTCTCCTCAAGTTCTATGAGAGCATCGGTGACCGTGCGCGTGTCTGGCTGATGGGCAAGTATCCCTCCATTAAAGGGCTGGTCAGCTTTCTGTTCGACCGTCTGGTGCCCATCAAGAAGCTTTCGTATGAAGGTGAGGAGGAAGGAAGTGGTATCCTGTGGGGTGTCGATGGTGTCGTAAGGATTGCGCACGGGGCGTGTAGGGCTGAACACATTGTCCATGGCGTTGTCGCGGCACAAAAGGCCGTGCAGGTTGACATAGTCGGTAATCTCAAAAAGGAGATCGCGTATCTTACCGAGCAGGGTAGGCTCGACAAAGGAGGATAGGTAGCCATGTCTGTTGAAGAGCAAGTAAGAGACATCGTCTCCAGGATCGCGCATGTTGACAAGAGCATTATCACGAGGGAAGCCACGTTCAAGGAGATGAAGGCGGATTCTCTCGACATTGTTCAGGCGCTCGTAGCCGTTGAGGAGACGTTTGACATTGAGATACCGGATGAAGAAGCCCAGAAGTTCCGCAATTTCGGCGATTTCGTCGATTTCGTGGAAAAAGAGGCAGCCAAAAAGGGGTAGATAGTGAAGGCACTTGAAGGTAAACTCGCGCTCATTACGGGCAGCGGCCGTGGTATCGGCAAAGCGACAGCTCTCAGGTTAGCGTCGGATGGGTGTGACATAATAGTTAACTATTTTCGTCGTCGTGAGACGGCTGAACAGACTGCAGAGGAGATACGCCGCCTTGGAGTCAACGCAACCGTCATCAAGGCGAATGTCGGTGACGTGGCGAAGATTGAGGAGATGTTTGACACTATCGCTGAGAGCTTCGGCTATCTTGACATCTTCGTCAGCAACGCGGCGTCCGGCGTTGGTCGTCCCATTATGGACATTGATGCCAAGGCGTGGGACTGGACCATTGATATCAATGCCAGGGCATTCCTTCTTTGCGCTCAGCGTGCGGCTACTCTCATGGAAGGACGCAACGGCAAGATAGTTGCCATCTCGAGTCTGGGCTCGACTTTTGTATGGCCCACGTACACGATTGTCGGTGTTTCCAAGGCGGCGGTCGAGGCACTCACACGGTACCTTGCCATTGAGTTCATCCCGAGGGGCATTTCAGTCAATGCCGTCTCGGCCTCAGCCGTTGAAACGGAGGCACTGAAGTTCTACATCAAAGAGGGCCTGATGAAGGAGACTTCCCAGCTGACGCCTGTAGGCCGTATGGTGACACCGCAGGACGTCGCCAATGTCGTCGCTTGGCTCTGCAGTGACCAGTCATATATGGTCCGTGGCCAGACCATCGTTGTCGATGGTGGAACATCAGTGTCACCGTGGCTGTCCGGTGATGTTGCGAAAGGAGATGGGTAATGGCGGACACCACGCGAGTCGTCGTTACTGGGCTCGGCACGGTCAACCCTCTGGGTTTGTCTGTCGACGAGTTCTGGCAGTCTGCCGTGGCTGGACGGAATGGGATTGGTCTCATAACCAGGTTTGATACCGGGAAATTCTTCGTGAAGGTAGCTGGCGAGGTCAAAGGCTTCGATCCGTACAATTACATGGACCCCAAGGTTGCTGATCGGAATCCCCGCGCAGTCCACTTTGGGCTTGCTGCCGCGCAGGAAGCCATGAAGATGGCTGGCATAGACATGAACAGCGAGATCCCGGAACGCGTTGGCATAAGTGTTGCCTGCATGTCAGAGAGCGACTATGTGGTTCGCCAGGCGGAGATTCTCCAGAAGCGTGGGCCAAGGCGAGTTGATCCCCTGTTCGTTGCGCGTTCTGGCCCCAGCGGCCCTTCGATGCAGATCGGCATGGTGTTTGAGGCTCGTGGTCCCAATACGAGCGTTAACAGTCTCTGTGCCGCAGGTGCTGACTCGCTCGGGACGGCAATGATGTTTCTCAAGATGGGCTACGCTGATGTGATGATTGCTGGAGGGACCGATTCCTGTCTGTCGCCAGTTGGTATGGCTGGCCTGGATATCCTTGGTGCGCTTACCAGGGAGGCTGATCCTGAGATCGCGAGTCGGCCTTTCGATGCCAATCGGAGCGGCTTTGTCTTTGGTGAGGGTGCCGGCATTATGGTGCTTGAGACCCTGGAACACGCGCGAGCGCGTGGCGCTGAGATTCTGGCTGAATTGGCCGGTGCGGGATGGACATTTGATGCGTATGACCAGACGGCCCCTGCACCTGAACCTGAGTCCTATGCAATGAAGGTTGCCATGCGGACAGCGGGCGTGTCCCCTTCCGATGTGCAGTATGTGAACGCACATGGAACAAGCACGCGGCTCAATGATCCGACCGAAACCAGGGCGCTGAAACTCGCTTTCGGTGACCATGCCTATAAACTGGCCATCAGCTCGACCAAGTCCATGATGGGCCACGCCATTACCGGAGGTGGGGCCATAGAGGCCATTGCCTGTGTCATGAGCATCAGGACCGGTGTTGTGCACCCGACGATCCATTACCAGACACCCGATCCGGAATGCGACCTTGACTATATCCCGAACACGGCACGGGAGCTGCCGGTGCGTGTTGCGCTGACCGATAGCTTTGGCCTCGGCGGCGAGAACTGCTGCCTGGTGTTCAAGAAATTCGAGGGATGATTCTGGTGGGGAGCGTGGTTGGGCTCCCCCCGTTGTCCTGTGGAGGCGCCATGGAACTGGAAGGCAAAGTTGCGCTCGTTACTGGTGCATCGCGTGGTATGGGGCGTGCTATTGCGCTCAAGCTTGGGAGCATAGGGGCAGCAGTGGCCGTGAACTATGTTGCCGTCGACCCTCAGAATGAAGCTGATGCGAATAATGTACTGGCTGAGCTTGAGAAGTTGAATACCAGGGCGATGGTTGTTGAGGCTGATGTGCGTGACAGCGAGGCCGTCAAGAAGATGGTGGAGGAGGTGGTCGAGCGGTGGGGTGCTATCCATGTCCTCGTCAACAACGCTGGAATAACCAGGGACACCCTCCTGCTACGCATGTCTGAACAGCAGTGGGACGATGTAGTGGACATAAATCTCAAAGGCACGTTCCTCTGTAGCAAGCATGCGCTCAAGTCGATGATACGGCAGGGATGGGGTCGTATTATAAGCCTCTCCTCTATAGCGGGGATTGTGGGTAATCCTGGCCAGACGAACTACTCTGCGTCCAAGGCTGGCATCATTGGGTTTACGAAGAGCCTCGCCCGTGAGGTAGGTTCACGCGGCATCACGGTGAATGCTGTTGCGCCTGGTTTCATCAGGACGGCTATGACGGACGCGCTTCCTGAAGAGGCGCAGAGGAGGATAATCGACATGACTGCGGTGCGTCGTGCGGGTACTCCGGAGGATGTTGCTGAGGCTGTCGCATTTCTTGCGTCCGACCGCGCGTCGTACATAACCGGTCAGGTGCTTGGCATAGATGGCGGAATGGGACTGTAGCGTATCGCAGCGAGGGCCCAGCTGCACTTTTCTGCCACTGCGGGTGTGTGCAGTGTTGCTGTCGTATCGGAGATTGTGGGAATCCTGCCTGCGCCGCTGTCCTGTTGAAGTCTAGTACGCTTGAGACACGTAGACCGGATGTTTCCGACAGACGGCATCGAGATTGGAGGACGTATCAATGGGTGATGAAGAACGACGCAAGAAGATCGACATGGCATACCTTCTTCGCATGAAGAGAGAAGGCCAGAAAATATCGTGGCTTACAGCGTACGATTATCCGATGGCGCTATTCGAGGACAAGGCTGGTATCGAGATTATCATGCCCGGCGATTCCGGCATGATGGCACTGCTGGGCCACAAGAACACGTTACCTGCGACTATGGATCAGATGCTCTGGATGACACAGGCGGTGTCGCGTGCGGTGAAGTATGCCTTTCTCATCGGTGACATGCCGTACATGTCTTACCAGGTGAGCAAGGAAGAAGCGATACGTAATGCAGGTCGCTTCATGGCTGAGGGTGGGGTGGACTGTGTGAAGATGGAGGGTGGCGTCAACGTGGCTGACACTATGGCTGCAGTTGTCAAGGCGGGTGTGCCGGTGATGGGTCACATCGGCATGACCCCCCAATCTGCTGCCTCTATCGGAGGCTACAAGAGCCAGGGACGGACTGTTGCGGCGGCGAAGAAGATTATCTCTGATGCACAGGCGCTCGAGCAGGCTGGCGCCTGGGCAATCCTCGTCGAGGCCGTGCCGGCTCGTATCGCTCGCTTCATTGTGGATGCCGTCAGCGTACCGGTATATGGAATTGGGGCCGGTCCGGACGTTGATGGCCAGGTTGTGATTGTCCACGACATGCTTGGTCTCTTTGAGGCCTTCAAACCGAAGTTCGTTCGACGTTACGCAGAACTCGGTAGAGAGATGGTGTCCGCGTTTCAGGCGTACAAGTCTGATGTGAAAGCTGGCACCTTCCCGGGTCCCGAGGAGTGTTATGGCATAAGCGATGAAGAATACGAGGCGCTTGTGGCTGAACTTGGTCACTGACAGTCGTGGGTGTGGACTACTTGCAGGATCCGTTCGTA
>CAZODZ010000080.1:0-6214 GCA_964578745.1 uncultured Dehalococcoidales bacterium
ACAGATCTTGCCCCGGTGATACCAGCGCCAACTGGAGTCCTGCCGTGGTCTCTGTGTATTTCTGCGGCGTCAGACGGACAGGACCGCCGTCCCCGACTTCAGCATCTCTGTCAGCGGCTGCCCCATGTACTTCACTTCAACGCCGAGAGCCGCCAGCGCGTCGCTCACGCCATACCTGTCAGAACAAGCCTTGCACGCCAGCAGTTCCACACCCGCCTCCTTGAGCGACTGCAATTCCTTCTGCAGCTCAGGGTCCGAGACCAGTAACGGGCCAGATGGACCCCATATGATGAGGCTTACCTTGTTCCACCACTTCCTCAGCTTCGAGTTCTTGGTATACATGAAGACCATGTTCATAGCGGCTTCCTTATCACGCGTTACCCAGAGCACAGCCAGGCTATCGTTCATCAATCCCTCCTCTTGCGTCGCCTCGATTCTTCACTGAAGGCCGTCCTTTGTACAAGGCGACCCACCGAAGGGCGACGCCAGCCATCCTACGACAGATCAAGAGCGGCTGTCTACCGTCACGCAGCTACCGCCGAGCCAATTCCGGGCAGTCGAGTTGCGCGGACGCCTTACCTAATATCTCAGGTTCAGCGCTGGTTGGCGTCCATACGCCACCACACGAACAGCCCCACCCCACATGTTCTCAGCCCGCACTCACCGTGCAGCAGACGTGCATCAGAGCAGACCTGCCTTCTCCATAATCCTCTTGAGTTCTTCCCTTTGCAGTGGCTCAAGCGGCAGCAGGGGCGGTCGGACCGGGCCTCCGTACATGCCGGTGAGATCGAGTGCAGCCTTGAGCCCGGCGATTCCGAACCGGGACGTGACGGCTGCATTGGGGGCGATGAGTCTCAGCTGTATATCCTTCGCCCTCCTGACATCCCCCTTGTCGAAGCTGGTCACTATCGCGTGAAGGTCGTGCGGCGCCACGGAGGCCAGCGCCATCACGCCGCCGACAGCGCCTACAGCAAGGGCCGGTAACAGGAAGCTGCCCGAGCCTGCCAGCACCTGGAAGCCTTCACCCGCGCCGGCCACGACCTGGCCGATCTTCACTACGTTGCCCGAACTCTCCTTGAGACCGATTATCCGCGGATGCGCGGCCAACTCGACTACGACTTCAGCACCCATGTCGAGCCCGGTAGAGGCAGGAACGTTGTAGAGGACGATCGGAATAGGCGAGCGGTCGGCAATCGTGGTGTAGTGGTTCACCAGTGCCCGGCGGTCCATCCGCGCCTTGTAGTAGTGTGGCGTGACTATGAGGGCCACGTCGGCACCGAGACCGGCGGCCTTTTCCGTCAGCTCGAGTGTCTCCACGGTGGACTCGCACCCGGTCCCAGCCAGGAATACGTGATCGTCGTCAATGACCTCGCCGGCCGTCTTCCAGACTTCAAGCTTCTCTGCCTCCCTCAACAGGACCGCTTCACCGTTAGAGCCCAGAACCGCGAACCCGCTCAACGGCGTCTGCTGCCATCTCTCGAGGTTGGAGGCCAAGCGGTCATGGTCCACCCGTCCGTGTTCATCGAAAGGAGTGGGAATCGGAGGGAAACAGCCCGCCAGGGAAATATTCGTGGTCATCACTCTCTCTCCTCTGCCTCGAAACAGGAGGCAAGACATTCCTCAAGTGTTGAAGAATATCGCTGTTGCCTCGTCACTGCAACGGAAGTCAAGCGAAAGCGTACGACCCGCCAACGGCAGCGGTGTGCAGGCAGGGTGAGCGGTCCTCGCGCATGAAGGTGGCGGAGCTGTGCCGGAAGCACGGCATCAGCGAGGCGACGTACTACAACTGGAAGGCGAAGCACGCCGGGATGACGGTGAGCGAATTGCGGCGGTTGAAGACGCTTGAGGCGGAGAATCGCCAGCTGAAGCAGATCGTGACGGAGCAGGCGCCGGACATTCAGACGCTGAAGGAGTTGCCGGCAAAAAACTTCTGACGCCCGGGGCGAGGAGGGCGGCAGTGTTGTACGCGCTGGCATGTCTCGGGCGGAGCATGCGAAAGGCGTGTGAGCCGGTGAGGCTGTCATGCCTGCTGTATCTCTACGTGCCACGGCCGGACAGGGACGCGGCCCTGCGTGAGCGGCTGCGGCAACGGGCGCTGGTGGGCAGGACAGGCGCCGGAATAATCCAAGGAGAACGGTCTCCTCCATCAGCCGGGGAGCAATTCGTTCGTCCTGGGCCATATTCCCCATCGCGGACTAGGCTTACAACGCGGCATTATCGTTATGCTATTGATGCACCCGTTCCGGGAGGACGAATAATGGACAAACACCTTGCACGCGACCTGTTCTTCACGCTTCCGCCAGCGGGCTTCTTCCTGCTGCTGTTCTTCAAGCTGGGCACACCGTGGAGCTACATCTTCCTGGTGCTCTCCGTGGTCTTCTTCATCCTCGCGCTGCGGGCGATCCGAAGTGCCCGGTACAACTAGAAGATGCCTCTGTACAGCGCCCTGCCGAGTCTTTTGAAGCTCACACCTCGACCTCTTCGATGCCGTGGGCTGAGAGTACCCGCACCGGCTCAACCGCGACCGGGGGCGAGAAGAGCTCGATACTCTCCACAATGTCCCGGGCGTGGTCAAGAAGCTGGTCCCGGCTGATGCCGTCGGGCGCATAGGTCACGTACAGGGCATCACGCGTCTGAGGCGTTATCCGGCTGCGATAGTCCGGCCCATGGATGACGCTCGACAGTATGCCCATCCTGTCGACGGTTATCATGTCGCCCGCCTTAGCCATCTGCTCCTCGCGGTTCATCTTCACGTACATCTCTTCGCCCGTGGCGGCATCAAGGACGACCGGCGGGAGCACGGCCATGAGATCGTGCCCTGCCGTGAGTAACCGGTTCTTCATCTCAGCCATGAACATGATATCGACAAGGCCAGACACCGTTGGCAGCGGCCTCTGTTTCACGACAAGCGTCTTCAATTGTCCCGCGACATGGTAGGTCTTCTCGAACCGCCTGTAGTACGCCGCATAGGCCCGCATGGTGGTGTCCGACTTTATGTCATCCACATTCGCAAAGTGCGAGCGCAGTTCGTCTTCCAGCAACCGCTTGCGCTGCTCCAGCGCCGGATGCTCGCGCATGTTCTCGACGCCACGCACCACCAGCATCGCCACCATGGCATCCGGGTACAGATTCCTCCAGCGCTGACCGATTTCAAACATCTGTGATTTGCCCTCCCGTATCCGAGGGATTCATGCCTCATATTCACTTTTCTGGCCACTGCCCGTCAAGGATACGACGTGCCAGGTGATCCTGCTTCTTCGAGAGAGTCTGCCCTCACTCCAGCATGTATATCAGTACAGACACTACCAGCGGGATGCCCATGAGGTACACGCCGAACGGAAGGTGCGCCGAGACCACACCCCACACTACCCAGACTAGCGGCAGTGTTGCCGCACCGGGGCGCCTGCATTCGCCCTGAGGCCCGTCGTAGCCCGGTTTCACTGTGACAGTGGGCCGGCCCAGAGGAGTAGAGAGGAGATGGCCTGGCAGCACCACACGCGCAGTCCCCACGACGGCGAGGGCACCTGTCCGCGTGGCTATGACGCTGCTTGCAGGCCAGGCCTGGCGCGCTTGCGCCGACCCCCCAGCGCGTTCTCGGCCAGAACGGTGACGGCCGCAAACGCGACCATGATGGAGCCGTAGGTGGCAACGACCTCGAGGATGTTCTCATCGGACGAGCCCCCACCACCACCATGCCTGCCCAGGCCTTGGCCCTGTGACAGACCGGCCACATCGCCATCGAACGGGTCAGCCAGCCAGTCGACGAGGCTACTTGTCGCGATGCTGTATGCACCAAGAGCGAGGACCGCCGCCAGGCACACAACGGCAAGGGGCCTCGCAACAACACGGGGAAGCCTCACAAGCCTCGTGAACATGCTCCTGATGAACGACCAGTGCAGGCCGAGGTGCACACCAACAAGTATGAGGGCTACCGCCGAGGCAGAATAATGAAGGGGCCTCCAGAATCCAACGTCGCCATAAATGTTCACCAGGACCGTGCGGGAAATCATTATGCCGCTCAGAGCGATTGACACCGTTGAAACGAGCAACAGCAGGTCAACCGCGTATCCCACCCTGGTCTTCAGCGGCAGTGGGCGCGTGAACAACCTCTTTGTGACGCCCGCTATCCACTTGCGGTTGATGCCGTTATGAATGACGAACAGGCTGCATGCAGCAAGCCCGCCTATCTCATGGAAGCTCAGGCTTACAACCCGGGCCTGGTACATCAGGACCAGTAAGACAATCATCACCGAGTCCAGAATGATGCGCACAAGGTTCTTCTTGTTCATCAGTACTCCTCGCCACCACCGTAGCAGGAAGTGAGTATAAGGGATGATTGTGAATTTCCTTCGAAATGTCGACGCCGCAGCCAGCCTCCTGAACTGACTTTCAGGAGTTGCCATCCGGGCGACTCAAGAAGCAACCAGCCTCACCGCCCCTACTTGCGTCTCAGGCGCCCTGCAATGACGCAGGTCAGTCCAACTGCTACGAAGCCGGCAGCCGCGACAAGCTCCCAGTTGACTCTCGTACTCGACGTGAATGTTCCGGTGAAGCCGGACAGGCTTACCCAGTGCGTGCCTCGCGAGATGTTACCCACCAGGAACCTGACCTGCTTCTGTTCGCCCGGGGCCAGCCTCACATCCCGCCACCCGACGACCTCGCCATCAAGCACCAGGGCAGTCGTGAAAGTGCCGGCTTCGCCTCCTGTGTTGACCACGCTGATGGCAACGACGGCATCGTTGCCGCGACGCGTCACGAACGGCAGAGGGCCCCACAGCTTCTCAACGACTGGTTCTATCACCAGCCTGTCCGCGGTAAAACGGGCAGGGGCAGGCCCTGCAGTACGACTCGTTGCAGGTATCTCTTCCACGTTCTCTCCCCTCTTCACAAAGCGCTACACGGGTGCTGAAGTGTCTCACATCCAGCGCCGTTGTGCCAATAGTCCTCACCCCCGACCACGTGAACTGCGTGCCAGCTTCCTCACCGGCCTCGCATGGGACCTGATGCCGCCTGCATGCGTTGTTCATGTCCGCCGGGCGCGTACTAGAATGGATGAAGTGAGGAATGATGAATGATGGTGGCACGAGAGCACGAGTGGCTACCGGCAACACAGTCGAAGGAGAATGTCAGACGCATATACGACCGCCTATCGCACTTCTACGACGCGTGGACTGTGATTTCCGAATCGAAGGCGACCAGAAGGGCACTGGAGCTTGCGGACATCAGAAACGGCGAGAACATCCTTGAGGCAGGCGTCGGCACAGGTCGCATATTTGAGCGGATCGTCGCTGCAAACCCGGATGGCGACAACGAAGGCTTCGACATCTCGCCCGGGATGGTAGCGGTCGCTACAAAGCGACTGCGCGGTGCTGCCGGCAACTACACGCTTCGTGTGGCCGACGCCTATTCCATCCCGAACGGGGACGACAGCTTCGACCTGATAGTCTGCAATTACGTGTTCGATCTGTTGCCACGCGAGGACTTCGCCACTGTCCTCGCCGAGTTCAAGCGAGTGCTGAGACATGGTGGGAGGGCCGTCATCACGAGCTGGACATGGTCGAGGAAATGGTACAGCCGATTTTGGGACTGGCTGGCCAGGACATCTCCCGCGGCCATGGCGGGGTGCCGACCGATCACCCTGGTGCCGGCCCTCAGGTCGGCTGGCTTCGCCGGCATCCATGAGGAATATGTCAGCCAGATGACGTTTCCGTCGGTGGTGATTCGCGCGTGGAACCCGCGACGCCCTGAGCACCCCCGACCCCACGCACCCTCGACAGCATGAACTTATGCTTCCCGGCCTCGGTGGGTTCTATTCTCTCGACGAACTCAACATGGAAGGTGAACTCGTCACCGAATCTCGACTGGTACATCTGGATAACCCTGGCCCTGAGCACCGCGAGATCCGCCGCGGTCGCGCCCTTCGGCGGGACCAGCTTCATCACGACTGTATCAAGCGTCTCCTGGATGACCTGGTACTGTCGCATGCCGAGTCCAGCCAGCCTGTTGAAAAAGAGCGCCCCGGAGAAGATGCGTCTGCCGCTACGGGTTACAAAGTAGTCGTTCCACCGGCCGATGAGCGCTCCAAGCCGCGGCAGCGTCCGCCCGCATGAACACGCTCCGTCAACCAGCATCCCGCTGTCTCCAAGGTCATATCGTATGAACGGCATGCCGTAGTTGTGCAGGTTCGTCACCAGGATCCGACCCTCCACACCCG
>CAZODZ010000081.1:0-1876 GCA_964578745.1 uncultured Dehalococcoidales bacterium
TACGAACTTCATCCTCGTGGATGGCCTGACCGAGGATACACTCCAGCAAGAACCACTACCACCCGCGGACGTCGACCCTGCAGATTATGCGTGGGAGGAACTTGCAGAATCGCTGCTCGGTTCCGAGCCCGTCGTCACCACTGAGCTCACGGTCACCGTGACTCCAGAAGAGACGCAAGAGGTCTGTGAAACAATTCGCGCGCGCCTCTCCGAGCTGGAGAACCAGCTTGCAGCCATGGAAACGAAGCTGGCCGACCTCCAGGCGCACCTGGCAGCGGCCAAGGCCGAGAAGGCAGCCCTTGAGGCGCTCGCCGACGACCTGCGCAACAAGAAGGAGACCTGCCCCGATGACATCGCAGCCCTGCAAGAGCAGATCCCGTCACTGGAGAGCAAGGTCGAGAGCATGAGCCAAGCACTGCAGGAATGCGTCAGCTACTACCGCGAGTGTATGAGCCGCCACGGCTCCAGCTCGTACCGTTGCAATGGCTGGGGCGATGGCGTCACTGCCGTATACCGTCGCCTTCAGGAGCTGAAGAACGAGCTATCCGCAACAAGAGCCGCACTGGAATCACTACAACAGGCGTGCCTCGACATGGACTCGCGGCTGCACCTCACCATCACCCCTCGCCTGTCGGAGCTGAACCGCGCGATCGGGGACTACGAGGCAGCCATAGCTACGCTGTCGACCGAGGCGGACGAACTGCGCGGGGCTATCCTCGCCGCGAAACAGAAGTACGCTGAATGTCTTGAGGAAGCCGAAGAGCTGCAGAAGCTGGAAAAGAGAGTCGAAGATACGCGCAAGCAGGCACAGGAGTCTGTCTCTCGAGCGAAGGGGTCTGTGCAGAAGCTGCGAGAGGAACAAGAAAGACTGAAGAAACGGTTCCCCGACGGCGAGTACCCTGAGGACCTTGACCGCCTCGAGAAAAAGATAGAGGAAATCGAGGATGACATCGATGCCGGTGCATTGCTCAAGGACGAAGAACAGATCGACGAAGCGAGGCGGAGGGCCGAGGAAATCCCTTCTGCAGCTGAACGCGAGAGAGCGAAGCTGCGCAGGTATTACCTTGCGAACCTCTGCCTGGAGCGATGCACCCAGGCATACGAGATTCGCCTGCAGGTGCTGGAGAAGCGAAGAGAAGCGTGCGGTGCTTCGGGATACTTCGAGGATGCGGAGAAAGCCCTCCAGGACCTGAAGCAATGCTGCGAGGCGGCCCGGACGCAGCTCGCCGCGGGCGATCCCTCTGGCGCACGCAATGCCTGCCGCGACTGCCTCTTCGAGGGAGGCCATATCCAAGCATTCAACGAGGCCCTGCTGAGGGCCTGCCAGGACGTGTCTTCGACAGCAGGAGGCAGCGCAGATGGTGAAGGGACGGTTGACCAGGAAGGTCTGGACGAACTCGTCGACTTCGAGAAGAACGCCGGCCTGCAGGCCCTGGGCGAGCTGGGTAAGCTACCGGGTATCATTCTCCGGGCGTTCAACGCAGGCACGATTGTTGGTGAGCAGCAGAAGAACGCCTGCTGCGCGCTCTGGATGCTCAAGATGGTCCTCTCGTCAGACAACCGTGCCGAAGCTGAAATCTACGCCTACTATTTCGCACACCTGTGGCACGAGATAGCAGGACTCCCGGAACTGCCAGTCGTGAGCTACAACGTGGCCTTCCGCATTGCCGAGACAGTCGAGAACCTTCCTGGCGAAAGGAAGCGCGAGGCTATTACGGCCATCAACTCCGTTCTGCGAGGCCCGCGCTGTGCCGCGTACAGGGGAGCCTGCACCGGCTGAACTCAAGGTTGACAATCGTCGCTGTGCCCGGGAGTCAGTCAATCAGTTCCACCTCTGTACAACCCGGCCCGCCACGATTCCCATCAGCCGTCGAGC
>CAZODZ010000081.1:1976-6174 GCA_964578745.1 uncultured Dehalococcoidales bacterium
ACAGGAGGCTTCCAAATTCATCGATCAATCTGTCCGCCGTCCAGCACATCGAAAAACGCATCTACGACATCCGGGTCAAAGTGGATTCCTGCTTGCTCCCTCACGTATTCGATAGCCTCTTGCCTGCTCCAGGCCTTGCGATAGGGCCTGTCGCTGGTGAGCGCATCCCAGACATCCACTACGGCAAATATCCTAGCGGACAGAGGGATTTGCTTTCCTTTCAGCCCCCTTGGGTAGCCCGTACCATCCCACTTCTCGTGATGGCAGTATGGGACCTCCACGGCCTTACTCAAGTAGGAAATAGGCGAGAGCAACTCGAAGGCATAGACAGGATGTCTTTTCATGACATCCCACTCATCCTTGCTAAGCTTTCCAGGTTTGAGCAGGATAGAATCCGGTATACCTATCTTGCCGATGTCGTGAAGGAGCGCACCTCTTCTTAAGTGGATGACTTCTTCCTCCGCCATCCCCATCTGCGTTGCCACAGCAACAGCCAGCTCGGTAACCCGCCGACTGTGCCCCGCTGTTTCCTCCTCTTTCAGGGAAAGGACCGTACCCCAGCCCTCTATCGTCTCGTCATACGCCCTGAGCAAGTCCAAACGCTCACGTCTCAATTTGTTGACGAGACCGGCATTCTCAATCGCAATGGCCACTTGACCTGCCAGCGTTTCAAGAAAATCGTCCCATTCCTCCTCATCTTGGCGGACATGCTTCTGGAACACTTCAAGCACGCCCACAAGCGTTCCCTTTGCCACGAGAGGAACACCGTTGTAACAGATGAACCCCTCCTTCAACAACAAATCACGCCGGAGGAATGCCTCGCTGCTCACTTTCGTTAGATCCGGAATGTGTATGGTCTTCAACTCACTCACTACCCTGCGAGCGGTGGTCTCTTCAATAGGGAGATAGCGTATTCCCGCGAGCTTCTTCCCGAGTCCCCTGCTTGCCACGATTTCCATTCTTCCGCTGTCAGGGTGCACGGATACGATTGAGGCAGCATCGAGCTTCAGCTGGCTGACGATCTCGTCCAACGCCACACGGTACACAACCCTCATGTCCAGTGCCCCCGTGATTGCCATATCTATGTTCCTCAGGGCGGTTATTCGCTCGATCCTTCGGTTGGATTCCTCAAGAAGCCTTGCGTTCTCGAGTGAAGTGGCTGCGAGGGGGGCAAGATTCAAGAGATACTCCAGCCTGCCTGGTGTAAAATAGCCCGGCTTGTCACTGTAAAGGTTCAAAGAACCAAAAACATGCCCCCTACTGGTGAGCGGAAGAACAGCAGAGCTTCTTAAGCCGAATTCCATAGCCGTGTCTTTCCACGGTTGGAACATGGGATCCGAGAGGAGGTCCTGGCATACTACCGGTGCGCCTTCCCTTATGGCCCTGCCGGTTGGTCCCTTGCCCTGATCGGTCTCGTCCCAACGGACGGCTATTTCGTCCGGGTAGGACATCTCCTCGGGAAAGTGAGCCAGGTTCCGTACGGAGCCGTTCCTTTCCACGTGACCTATCCAGGCAAGGGTGACTCCGAAGTCCTCAACACAGGAACGGACCACGTCTCTGGCTATAGTTGACACCTCAAGAGTCTTGCCCAGCTTGCCCGCCATGCGATACAGGTTCCGAAACATGCAGGCTTGATGCTCGATTCGCTGCTCCCTGGCTTTTCTTTCACTGATGTCTCTGATAGTTGCTACAGCCTGGAACTCGTCCCCCACCCTCACGGGAGCAACTGCAATCCCGATAGGGACCGTGCGACCCGACTTGGTGATTGCCTCTAACTCGAGTGGGCTACCCACAACAGCACCGGTACCCGTCTTCTTGAAATGTTCAAAACCGCTTTCAAACTTATCTCTATAGCCGGCCGGCATGAGAATCCGATGGACTTCTTTTCCCATCACCTCTTCGGCCGGGTATTCGAACATTCTCTCTGCCGAAGGGCTCCAGTAGATAATCCTGCCTTCTTCATCGATCATGATGATGGCGTCCAGGGCATTTTGGGCAATGGCTGCAAGTTTCCGCTGCTCACGCGAGACATTCTTCTGCTCCTCAGCCCTCCGGCCGGTTATTTCCAAGCTAACCTCTATGGCGCCCGTAACGTTTCCATGCTCATCCTTGAGGGGGGCTGCACTTATCAACCATGAGCCCTGAGTTTGCGGCCAGCCAGGCTGCGTTTCCGGGATCACTTCACCACTCGCCTCAATTCCACTCTCAATGGCAGTACTTACTGGACAGTTCCGGCACTTGGTCTTGAGTCGCCACGCTTCCCAGCACTTCTTTCCCACCAGTTCTTCCATGTGCAGACCTGTTGCCTTCTGGTAGGCCATGTTTGCCCAGAGTATGTTCTGCTCCAGGTCATGCACGGCAATTGCAATAGGAGCATTCTCCAGCACCTTTGTCTTGGTTCCTTCTTCCATGAGCATCCTGCTACCTCTAAACAAGTGACTCGAGCGACTCGCCTTGTTGGCCCGAGTCAACAAAACATTATAGGAAGTTATGTCATTTGCTCATAACACCATTCTCTGCAATCCTGTGGTCCAGAACGCCGGCAGCTGGTCCGGCAAGGGCCACTTTGACATTATCCCACCGTTGATGGCCGTTCCGATTGGAGTCCTTTTTGGTCTTCGTGAATTCTACCAGAGGAGTGCATCTCACTCGTGTACCACTCTTGCGGGAAGGCAACGATCCTGGAAAGGGAATAGACCGCGTGCGCGACGATCGGTTCAGCCATGCGGGAATCAACCCCGCCGACCCTCTTTGATGAGCTGAAAGTCAGCTCCAACCGACAAGCGAGACTCGTGGTTGGGTTCTCCTACAACCTGGCCACCGCCAGCTCGGCGACGTTCACCAGCTGATATGCGGTCGGCGACGCCGTCAATGCCGGGTGTGTACCCATTCTGGAACAGCAAAACCTCGTGATCCATCATGCCATGCTGCAGGCAGACGCTGATGACACTCATCAGTTCGCCAACTCCACGACCACCCGAGATGCAACCAGCCAGCAGCAGTCCACTCTCCCTGCAGAATATGAGCTTCACCTTGGTTGGCGCTGCTCCGGGCATGGAGCCGGGATGTCTATCCCATCGGCTGATTCACCGATGACCACGTCAAAACCCTCTTTCGTTGCCGCCGTCCCAGTCAGACCAGCGCATGCGAATGCCCTTTCCCCAACCACGGTAGACCAGACGCCGATCTCGCCCGGGTTGCGAGACAACAGGTATCGAACAGGTTTCCACCGGCTATGCGTGCTTCCGCGGTCGCCACAGAGGCCAGCATGATGGCACTCAGTCTGCCCGTGAAGAACGACCTCTTCTCGGCGCAATCGCCACATGCGAAGATGTCCGGGGCAGAGAGAGTACGCATGTAGCAGCGGGGCGGTATCTCAACAATGGCGGTCTTCTTGCCCCCTATCAATGGCCGCTACTTCGTCCTTAACGAGCTCAATATCGTTGTTGCTGAGCAGCGCGTCCGGGATCAGGTCTTTTTCGGAGGCTTCTACCGTTCCGAACATATACGGTATGCCACAAGGCACCAGCACCTGTTCCTCTTTGCGCACCAAGATGACCTTCTTGTCCCCGGCTATCGGCGTCGACAGCTTGTGCCATCTCCTATTGCCGCGGCACTTCCGCCGACAACAACTACTTCCGCTTGTACCATCTTGTCCTCCATTTCACGAGCACGCCTCCATGGCCGTGATCAACAATCTACTCCGAGGCATTGCAGGCATGCAGCCGGAGCCGTTTCAATAGGAGACACAAGCGATGCTTGTCTTACCGGTTGCGACTGGGCATTCTCACTCGGCAAGCACGAACTACACAGGATCCTCGGGGGAGCGAGTCCGATCACATCATGTCGTCGCGCGGAGCGGTGCGCTCACAAGTAGCCTGGGCACTTACCGTGGAGAAGGGCATGTCATACAAACATCGACCAAACAGGCAGCTGATGAAAACCACGCGAGGGAGCATCGACCTTGCAGAGTACGTGCGCCATTCGAAAGGGGCACCCGACCTGGGAGTCAGTCAATCAATTCCACCTGTGTGCAACCCGGCCCGCCACGATTCCCATCAGCCGTCGAGCATCGCGCGACCAGGGGGTGCCTGGTGAGATGGTCCCTGACAGCACGTCTTAGTGTTCCAGTCCCCTTGCCGTGAATCACCCACACCCGGTACACGCGGGCCTTGTACGCTTTGTGCAGGAACTGGTC
>CAZODZ010000082.1:0-4325 GCA_964578745.1 uncultured Dehalococcoidales bacterium
CCTGCCCGGTGTCCCGCCAGTCTGGGGAGTCCCCGGCGCGTCGCCCACCTGCCATTACCATCCATAACGAATGCAACATGCCGGGGAACTGCAGGCTGCGGGCGATCAGCTGTGCGACCAGTCATTCTTATTCCGTCTCAGCACTCGAAGGGCAACGGGGCGGTACTATAGAGAAAGCATGAGGCTGATGCAACCCCCGAGGCCCATGAACGAACGGGGCAGGGCGATGTGAGCGAGGTTGTGCCTCGACCGCTGCGGACGCTACAATAGTTTTTATCCGGTACCGGGCGGTTAGCTCAGTGGTTAGAGCGCCTGCTTCACACGCAGGAGGTCACTGGTTCAAATCCAGTACTGCCCACCACAAGAACTTCACGATGTCTACTAGCCCGCTCCGCTGGCAACGCCCAGGGTCAATACCATCACAACTGCACCGGCGAACATGACGCCAGTTACCACACCAGCGAACGAACGCTTCACGTCCATTGCAAGAAGCCAGCTCAACACGGTCCCCGTATAGGCGCCGGTAAACGGCAGGGGGATGCCCACGAATAGCGCGAGGCCAAGCAGTCCGTACTTCTCCACTTTGGGGCTGCCTCTCTGCCGCACTCGCTGCAGGTATCGCTCAAACAGGGGGAGGCGCCTGAGGATGCTGCGATAGAACAGGACAAGCACGGCTCTTGCCGGGAAGAACACAAGGATGTTTGTCCCCACCGAGAGGGCGAACACTTCTGCAGGCGGGAGTCCAAGGGCTATGCCGAGCGGTATTCCCCCACGCAGCTCGCTGATGGGACTCGCCGAGGCGAGCACCACTGCCAGCACATCGACCGTCACCCTGCCTCTCCCTCGTCGAGACCGCCATAACGCCGTCGCCGCTCGAAGTATGAAGTCAGTGCCGCGTCAAGTTGCTCCGGGCCAAAGTCGGGCCACAACACCTCTGTGAAATACAGTTCCGCATAGGCAGCCTGCCACATCAGAAAGTTGCTCATCCTCACCTCACCACCACACCGGATAAGGAGGTCCACATCCGGCATGCCGGCCGTCTGGAGGTGACGGGAGAAGATCTCCTCATCTACTGCACACGGAGGAACACCTTCATCGACGAGAGAACGTGCCGCCCGCACAATCTCGAAGTGTGAGCCGTAGTCAAAGGCAAGCGCCAGGGTCAGCCCGGTGTTGTTCCGATTCAACTCGACTGCAGCACGGACTTTCGCGGCCAGTTCGTTGCTCAACCGCTCAAGCGACCCCACAAGTCTGAGGCGGATGTTGTCCCTGAGGCACGTTTCCGCTTCAGCATCGATCATGTTCGAAAGGATATCCAGCAATGCCGACACCTCGCGCCGGGGTCGCCTCCAGTTCTCCGTCGAGAACGCATAGAGCGTGAGGTAGTCTATGCCGCGTTCAGCACAGGCGACTGCCACCGGGTGTATGCGGTCCACGCCCCGCTGATGGCCAACAGACCGCGGCAGGGCGCGCCTGCGGGCCCAGCGGCCGTTTCCATCCATGATGATGGCGACATGTGGCGGAGGCGGCCGATGCGCCTCAGTCATGACCACCACTCCGTTCCACAACAGCGGGTATGAACGAAGCTCCCAGGCCTTCCACGAGCCCAAGCACAAGTGTGGAGCTGTGCCAGTCGAATGAGAATGTCGCCCGTGACACCAGTCGTTCAGCCAGCCGTGTGCGTTCCGCACCCGACACAACCCGGTCGACAACTGCAGGAGACAAACGTGAGTACAGTTGCCGCAGCATGCTGCCACGTCGCAATTCGATACCACATTCACGACGCCACGTCCTGTCATGCACTGCCAGTGTCCGCGCCGAGAAATCGCCGAGGCGAAACGCTTCGGCAAGCGCATCAGCAGCAGACCGTGCGCTCAATGCACCGAAGTAGAGCCCACCACCCGTCGTGGGCTTTGTTGCTCCGAGGGCATCGCCAACAACGACGAAGCGGTCGCCGTGTCCACGGGCCAGGGGTGAGATAGGAATCGGGCGACGCGACAACGCCTCCACCCGCCCACGTAATCGTCGTTTCACATCCGGACGCTCAAGCAATTCCCATAACAGGCGTCCGGCACGCCGGGCACTCAGGGTACCAGCGCGTGCATGGCCCTCACCCGTCGGCACGAGCCATCCAAATGCACCACGTTCAATGTCCTGCAGCAGGTACACTTCGGTCTCCAGCAGCCCATCGATTTCGACGAGCGCATGCGCACCCGTAAGATAACGACGTATGCCGCCAAGGCCCAGGATCGCGCTGATGGAAGGATTGACTCCAGAGGCGACCACAAGGGCTTTCGCCGTATGCCGCCGTTCAGCCCAACCATTCACCACCGTGAGGCAGAGGCCCTCTGAGTCTCTGTCTATCATCTGCACGCTGCAACCCATGTGGACTTCTACTCCGCACGCCATTGCGCGCCGGAGCAACTCGAGTTCCAGCGCCGCGCGGTCGAGTATCCATGCCTGGGGGCTGCGAGTTTCCACACGCAGGTTGTGGCCTGACGGCGACACGAACACTACGGAACGTGCCTCACCCACAACCACGGAACGCGCTGCGTCTACAAGTCCGAGGTATGGCAAGCCGACAACTCCCGTGCAGGAGGGGTCGATCTCGCTGGCGCGACGTCTCTCGAACAGGCCGACATGCAGACCACGCGCAGCCAGCAGTCCGGCCGCGTATCCACCGCAGGGCCCTCCACCTACTATCGCAACGTCATACTCAGCCATATCACCGAAGTACGAAAAACAAGTCAGTTAAGACCCTCTGAGCCAGCGGGTAATGCTAGTATAGCGTCGACGGCCCAGCAAGACCCGCTTGGGACCGAGTCACGACTGCACAATGCTGATACTGGGGCACGTAGGTATCACTGTCGCCGCGGCCATGGCCTCTGAAGCCGTGTTCGATCACCCGAACGCAGGTCAGAGGCGGGCACACGTGGCGGACCTGCTGCGCAGCACAGTGCTGTCCCTGTCGAGCCGCACGGGCCTGCGGTGGCTCGTGCTGGCATCCCTCCTGCCGGACATCATCGATAAGCCACTGGGCCTCGTGCTCTATTCATCCACGCTCTCCTCCGGCCGACTGTACTGTCATACCATCTGGTTTCCCGTGGTGCTCCTGGCCGCGAGCACTGTGGCGAGGAGGTCGCGCAGTCGCACGATACTTCTTGTCCTCTCGTTCGGCTCTGCCATGCACCTCCTGCTGGACTCGATGTGGCGTACGCCGGTCACGCTCTTCTGGCCCATATTCGGACCATTCCCTCATGGCAGCAGCCCGGACCAATGGCTCCTGACTATAATACATCACCTGCTGACCGACCCCCGGTCATACGTGCCGGAGATAGTCGGTGCTATACTGCTCCTGCCGCTCCTGGTGGTAATCTTGAGAGAACGCCGCCGCAAGTATTCCTGAACCTCCGGAGGCATGCCAGGTGACAGAGAGGAATCAGCTCATACGGGGTGGATGCGGAGTGGTGCTGGCCGTGTTCGTGGTCGCGTCATTCCTCTCGACGCCGGGCACCGTGGTCGCGCTCGACCTCAATCCATTCGATTACTACGACGTCGATTACCACATCGTGTTCAGCGACGATGAAGTCAAGCCCGGAGAGGAGTTCTCCATCACCATAGGCGCTGAAGTACGGTGCATCAAAGACATGCCCTTCGGCATCGATGAGGCCACCGTAGTTGTCAGTGGCATTGCACGTCACACTTCCTCGGCCGAAGAACTCGTGCTGCTTGATGAGTTTGAAGTCGCTATCCCGGACGTCCCTGACTGGCAGGGGGACGTATACGCGATGGAGGAAACCGTCGACCTCGCCTTCCCCGAGAATGCGGCAGCCGGCACGTATGACATCGTTGCACGGCTCGAGCACGTGAGCATCGACGGATGGAACATCACCGGCCTGGTGCCTTCGGGCTACAGGAGCTTCCCGGTAGGCTCAATCATGGTAACACCGGAGGAAATTACTCCACCCCCTCCACCACCAGTACCGGCAGTCACGCCGGGGCAACTCAGCATCAACATAATGGGGCATGAATACAGTCCCGAAATCGACGATGACGGGGTCATCCTCGAGGATGTCTCGGCGATGCTGATCGAAGGCGAGGTGTCTGCAGTACTGCGGAAGGGCACGCGCTGCCTTGATGATGCAGGCGACCCCCTGACCTATATCTCACTGGCCCGACGATCATCACCCCCACCCTACGCGGATGGCGTTGTCCTCGCAGCGTACTCGCTGTACCCGGACGGCGCGACATTCTCGCCGCCACTCTCGCTGGCGGTCAAGTACAACGAGTCGGAATTGCCCCAGGGAGTGACACCGGACGACCTG
>CAZODZ010000082.1:4335-5088 GCA_964578745.1 uncultured Dehalococcoidales bacterium
CGCCTTCTACGATAACGGCGCATGGCAGGCAGTGTCGAGCAACGTCAACGGGGACGAGAGGACCGTGGAAGCGGACATCAGGCATTTCTCGACCATCGGCCTTCTTGCAACCGCGAGCACACCTTCACCGGCGGAATTCGTCGTCGAAGGCCTGAGTGTGTCTCCTGCGACCGTCTCACCGATGGCGAGTGTCCTCGTGGCATTCACAGTACGGAATACGGGCGGGACCAGTGGAAGCTATCCGCTGATGGTGGAGGTCAATGGAAGATCAGAGTATGCGAAGGAACTCAACCTGGCGCCGCGTTCCAGTCAGCATATACGATTCCGCCTCGCAAGATCGACTCCGGGCACATACACGGTCTCGGTGGGCGACGGGCCCAGCGCCTCGTTCACCGTACAGGCAGACTCTTCAGCCACCGGTATGAACGCCCCACAGGCACCGATTCAGCCGACAGAACATGCAGCAGACGACGGCATGCATCCGCTCCTTATCGCTCTCCTCGTCATGGCAGGCGTCGCCTTCCTGACAATTGTGATACTGCTGCTGGCCGGGGTCTTGTAACCGTTCCAGCCGACACCTTATACTGTGCCTGCCGGCGCCGCATGGCGTCTCTGCCCCTCCAATATGGATGCACCGTCTTCGGTGAAGGCGGGCGGAGGAGGTCATGCAATGACCTGGAAATATGCGAGCATCACCAAAAAGGTGTTCATCGGCGCCATGCTCATCCCCTCGCTGCTCATTCTTGCCCTCCC
>CAZODZ010000083.1:0-4888 GCA_964578745.1 uncultured Dehalococcoidales bacterium
AGGCAGCCGCTGGCGTGCTCACCGTGAAAATCACGGGGCAATGGTAGCCGATTTGACTTCGTCGCTCGCGGCGGTTCATCATCTGCCGTCAGCGGGTTGTTGGAGTGACGATGGAAACACGAGTTACGGTAAGAGCAGACGAGTTGCCTGCTGGCGGCATGATGAAACTGGAGGCAGAAGGCGTGGATGTGCTGGTTGCCAATGTCGAAGGCGCTTACTATGCTGTCGAGGCCACGTGTCCACACGGACATGGAAATCTCTGGGAGGGGACTCTGAAGGGCAGTATCCTGACATGTCCTGCACATGGGGCCATGTTTGATATTCGGACCGGCAGACTTCAGAAGCCGAAGGTGAATTTCTATGGGCTGCCGTACGGTGGTCCGGCAACGCGCGATCTCAAGACCTACACTGTAGAGGTCAACAACGGCGAAGTGTCCGTAGTCGCATGATTGATGGTTGCTATGCTGGCTGGGGCCTGTCAACCCTTGCCGGGTATTCCAGTGTGTAGCGTGCCCATCTGAATGTGAGACAGGGGAGTGGCTGGGTGGATCCCGACGTTTCCTGAGTCTCGCAGCAGCCACCACGGTTGTTGAGATGTGGCGGGTCCGGCAGATGCGGTGACTCCTGCCAGGATGTTCTTCGTGCAGTAACGAAGGCATTACCTCGTCCGTTTCGTTAGGCGACCCCGGCATCCGGACCGGTGAAGTGACGGCTTGTCGTTCGATGCCTGTCGCCGGTGTCGGCCGAAGCCGTCGTAGCGTTGCAGAAGGCGGGTCAGGGCAGCGGGACGATCGAGCGTGGTGGTGTGCCAGCCGCCAGTCCGTGCGATGCAAGAAGTGTAGTATCGGCCAGGATCCTGGCTGCCTCTCCGTCTGCGACCATGTGCCCCGAGTCGAGCAGAATGATCCGCCTGCACAGCGCATTCACCAGGTCAAGGTCGTGTGATGCCACAATGATGGTCGCAGGAAGTGAGCGCAGTATCTCAATCATCGCATAACGGCCGGCGGGATCGAGACCGGCTGTGGGCTCGTCCAGCACAAGCAGGTCAGGAGAGGTAGCGAGCACGGTGGCAATGGCGATGCGTTTTCGTTCCCCGAAGCTGAGATGATGGGGCGAGCGCGTCTCCGATCCGGACATGCCTACCAGCTCCAGCGCACGTGTGACTGCGCTGCGGACGGCAGCTTCGTCGTGGCCCATGTTGATCGGGCCGAAGGCGACGTCGTCGAATACGGTTGGTGAAAAGAGCTGGTCGTCGGGGTCCTGGAATACAAGGCCGACCTTGCTCCGGATGTACTTCAGGTTCGAGTCCGTCAACGGGTGCCCGAGCACCTTCACGGCACCATTCGGAGCCCTGAGGATGCCGTTGAAATGCAGGAGCAGCGTAGACTTGCCAGCGCCATTCGGGCCGACGATTCCGATGTTTTCCCCTTCCTGGACGACGAAACTCACTGACTCGAGCGCAGTCCGACCATCCGGGTATTTGAATGAGAGGCAATCGACACGTATTGCTTCAGCCATCCGGGTCCTCATGTTGCTACACGGCGGAGGCTACCCCCGCCGTAGCCAGTGCCGCAGCACATAGTATAGCCGCAGACAGGTCTCCCTGGCAGAAGCGAAGCTGGTGCAGACTGTGAGTCTGCCCGTTAAACCCCCGCGAGAGCATCGCCGCATAGACCCGTTCGGCCCGCTCGTAGCTCCTGATCAACAACGTTCCGATCATGTGACCCACGGTGCGTATTTGCCATATGCGGGAACCTCCATAGCCGAAGTTGCGGCTGTCCCGCATCATCTTCAGACGCATGACCTCGTCCGTAAGGACGAAGATATAGCGGTACATGAATGACATCATCATCACCAGCACCCGGGGCAAACGCAGTCTCTCCATTGCGTGGAGCAGGTCGGTCATCCTGGTGGTAGCAGTAAGCAGTATAAGGGCGGTGATGGAGAGCCAGGCCCGCACAAGGACAGTGCGCAGGACTACGAGGCCATCATATGTGACAGACAGTTCCCATCCTCCGATGCTGTAGCTGCCGGCTACCTGCCCCTCGTGGAGGAATGGTATGAAGACTGCTACTACGGCCACGAAGGGCAGGACAACGAGCGAACGGCGCAATAAGTGAGAAAGAGGGACGTGGGAGAGGCTGAACCATATTGCGAGAAGGCCGGCGCACACGGCGTAGGAAAACCAGCTGTCTGGCGGGATAGCTGCGACGACAAGGATGAAGGCACAGCTGGCCAGCAGCTTGGTGCGCGGGTCGAGCCTGTGCACGACGCTGCTGAGGTCACTGTACTTATCGAAGTAGCTGTGCTTCATCGTCTGCGCTCTGCGCTATGTTCTGCTATGAAACGGTGGCTCTCCTGCGCGTGTGTACGAGCCATGCAATACCGTAGGCCGTGCCGAACAGCAGCAGGGTACCGATCCAGCCTGCGAGTATCGTCGCGAGAGCCTCGTTTTCAATGCCCGGGAACACATAGTCCGGTATGATTTCGAAAGAAGGGGCGAGGCCATGGTCCAGGAAGCCCTTGTCCTCCGCCACGCGCTCAAGGCCGTCTGGGAAACTTGAGGCAAGCGGCGACAATGTGGCCACGCCGAGACACAGCAGCAAAGCTATTGTCCACCATTTCTTGTCCATTTGACTCGTTCCTCCTAGATGGTCTCAAGGCGTAACAGGTCTGACCTCGTTGCCGCAATAAGACTCACGACGGCTGCTGTGATGAGCCCCTCGCCGATGCCGATCAACGTGTGCACACCGACCATTGCCGGAAGGACTGCTTCGAGCGGCGATACGCCGGACAACGCCAGTTCAATCGAGCACGCGACGGCAGCGAGCACGACGGAGACCCAGCCCGCGAGAAACACGGCCACGGTTCGTCCAGATGTACCCCTTGCGATCCTGGATAGTGCCCGGTGTACCCAGTAGGCACTGAATGAACCGACGATGCCCATGTTGAAGATGTTGGCACCCAGCGCAAGCAGCCCACCGTCCTGGAAGACAAGGCTCTGGCCCAGAAGGACTACGGTGAGTATCAGGAGGGCTGCCCATGGACCGAGCAGTATTGCCGCGAGTGCAGCGCCCAGGAAGTGGCCGGATGTGCCTCCGGCGACGGGGAAGTTCAGCATCTGCGCGGCGAAGATGAAGGCTGCCAGGATTCCCATCAATGGCACCTGCTTCTCGCCGAGTTTCCGGTTGGCGAGCCTGACCGCGTTCGCGATGCCTCCGGCCGAGACCGCGTACGTGGTTGCCGCCGTCCCCACGTTCAGGAAGCCATCAGGTATGTGCATTCCGCTACCTCCTTGTGCAATTCAATTAACATGTGGTCGGCAGGTTCCGGGCTTCGAGTCGTTTGCGCAAGTCGTCGCTAATGCAACTAGTTGCAATTATGCCTGCCGTGGCGCAATGATGTCAAGGGTATCTTGCGATTGTGCACAGCCGCGGGCGAAGCTCACGGGGCGATGTGCATGGGGATTCATAACCTGTCGGCGCTGGTGCTCTTGGTTTAGGGTAGTCGATGGTCATGCCGTACGGTAGAAGCATTCTCGGGGCTCGCGCTGAAACCCGGCAGGCCGTTCTGCCCCCGCTGGAGCGGCTGAGGACCTGTCCGGTGAGGTCGAAGGCGAGAGGGTCATGGTCGAGATCACCGAAGACTGACACTCGTGTTGTTTCCTGCCCGACTGTGTCTACTGGTCGCGCATGCTTCGCATGCTCATCCGCGATCGTGGCGATGGCGGAGTGCCAGTGTCCCTGCTTCTATGGATAAGTCTCTTTCCGCCGCAGTTTGCGGTAATACGACCTGGAAAGGTACAGACCGGCAGCCGGGTTGTGTCCGAACACGCCGTCTTCGGTGACGAGGACGGTCCTCGGAGCGGCGGCGTATTTGAAGAGCAACGAATCGTGCCCGATGCGGAGGCCGACTACCACATTGTACTGCGTTCCGGCCGCAGGATGGTCAGCCCATCTTCCGGGCCGAGACGATGAACGTGAAGCGGTAGCGGCTGAGATTCACGTCACTCAGCCGGTACTCCCGCTCGAGCGGTCGCATCACGCGGTATTTCAGCCACAGCGCCCGCGGGAGGCCCTCTGCGAGGACGATCGAGCCGCCGTTGCGGAGCACTCTCAGCAACTCGAGGACGACCGCCTTGCGTTTCATGCGCACGTTCTGTATGCCGTAGCGCGAGCCGATGGCGTTGAAGTAGTTCGTCTTGAATGGTAGATTCAAGGGATCGACATCATGCACGGTCACGATGTCGTGCACCCCTTCAATCCGTATATTGTCCCGTGTCCTCTTCGACGGGGTCGGGTTGCGCTTCGTTGGCTTCCACTGGTCGGTTGCATGCACCTCTCCAGAACGCATGTACTTCGCAAACGAAACGGCGAGTGAACCTGTTCCGCAGACGGCATTCAGCGCACGTCCGCCACGGCGCAGGGTGGACAACTCGATGATGTGTCGGTCGAGGCCAAGGCGATACGAGTCCGTAGCTCCGATCAACGAAGTCAGTGCCGTCCAGACGAAGTACAGAATCGCCAGCAGTGGTAACACCGCCCATGGTCCGCCGAAGTTGCCAAGCGCGGTGAACATGGCAAGGAGCATTGGAAAGATTGCCGCCGATTCATGCGAACCCTCAAACCCGTAGCTCGCACGCTCCGCTCTTTGTTGCTCCTGAGGTTCCTGCTGTTCCTCTCCTGCCACGCAATAGAGTATACCCGACCGGGACCGCTCTCCCTGACCCGCACCTTCAATTGGCGCACAGCCAGTCGATGAACACCGGTGGTGCCAGTAAAGAAGAGGACCACAGGAAGACGGGTTGGATTCGGCTTGAAGCATGCGCAGCCGCGGCCATCTCGAGGAGGTGCAGAGCATGGTCCATTCCGGTGCGATGATGTCGTGA
>CAZODZ010000084.1:0-4887 GCA_964578745.1 uncultured Dehalococcoidales bacterium
CGGCCATCTCGAGGAGGTGCAGAGCATGGTCCATTCCGGTGCGATGATGTCGTGATCCAGCAGCGAGAGGGGAACAGATGCAACGCATCCTTGTGCCCTACTCAGGCTGCTTCTTGGTGGTCGCCATGTGGGGTTGTGGTGCCCGGGTATCATTTCGGGTGGCAGTTGTGAAAGTCCACGTAGTGCCGTCTTCGCTGTAGACGTGGCAACCGTCCACGCGGCCAACCAGACAGGGCACGCAGCGAAATAAGAGAAGATACGCCGCCGCATGTCATTGGCTGGAAGATGCTTGCCAGCCTCGATCGTTCGTTACCGCAGCTGACGCCGGGGTACATGGGGTGGTAGTCCTCCACCTTCGTGGTGATTCCCTCTAACGCCCGAGCCCCCGCTGGGCATCATTTTCGCCTCTTTCTTGCTGGAGCTGGGCATCACAGGAACAAGGGCTGTCCCCTATTCATTCAGGTAGTCCATCATCTGGCCGAAGTTGGGCGGCATGGTCGCTCCGAAGGTGAGCCATGACCGCGTTGGATAGCGTACCCCTTGTTTGTGTGTCTCTGCCAGCGCAGCTGCAAAGGCCTCGACCATCTGCGCGGGCAGCGCGAATGATGCCTCATGGTCCTGCGTGAGGGCGAGGATGCGTTCTCCTCCTCCCGCGACGACAATCTGTGGCTCACCGGTGAGTATTGTGCGCGCTATCTGCTCGGAGCATGCGACTCCGCCGATGCTCTGTGACTGCACTGGCGCGCCGGTCACATATATTGCTGCCTGGACCATCCGCCCTATCTGGGCGGGATTGCCGTAGACAACAAGCACATCCGGAGAGAACGAGGTGCGTTCGATGGGGGCTGCAACGATGTGAGTGTATGTTCCATGCTGAAGGCGCGGCATATGCTGGGCCAGGTGGGCCGTTGCATCACTATCTGCTGCCCAGTACGGTATCCTGAACCGCCCGTCGAGGAAGCCTTCTTTTGCTGGTAGAAGACCGGTGGTTACTGCACCTAACGGGCATAGCATGTCGTCTTTGCCCATGACCATGACGAGGCCGTGCCGCCTTGCGAGGGCCATTCCCTGGCAGAGTGGCATCTTCACGCCGAAGTCACGGCCTGGCATCCTTGACCTCTCCGGTATCTGCTCGTCCTGTGTCAACATCTTGACCGCGATTGCGGGTGTATCGGTTCTCACGTAGGTGTTGAGGGCCTGTCCTATTTGTGCGAGATCCATGATGCCTCCTCGTCGCTGGATGCTGCGCACTATCGTATCAGTCGGCTTCCGCTTCTGCCAGTCGGGGCCTGCTTTCCTGCAGGGTCTCGCATGTTCCCTGTGATGGAGAGAAGCCTGAAGAGATGTGTCGGAGAACCGCGCTGAAATTCAGCCACGCTTGTCTTCGCTGAACTCAATATAGGAGCGGGTCCCCTTGATAGAGGACCCGCTCCCGGGAGGTGAAAAGCGAGGCAGCTGCTAATCGTCACGCTCGACGGCGCTTACCTCCGGCTCGATGGTATTGAAGCTTTCCGGCATGCGTGGTAGCTTGCTTGCCCAATGCCAGTGCCACGGATGGTTGTCATAATTCTACTGCTTCCCGCCTATGAATGGGATATGCAGCTCTGCAGCGACCTTCTCAAGCGCGGCGAGCGTGCCTGAAGGAACCGGAATGCCTGACTTCATGCGCTCCGCGTAGACTTTCTCCTCACGTTCGCCGGGCATGAGTATTTCGTCCACACCCTCCGCCCTGGGAAGTGTCTTCAGCCTGTCGACGAGTTGGTCGACCTCCTCTTTGTACGTGTCAAGATCGATGAATCGGCTTATATCTATGGCGGCGATGACGCAATTCTGGTTGTGTCTTGCCATGCGGCCGACATGCCCTGTTGTCCTGGTCTCATCCAGTTCGCCGGACAGCACTGGCAGCACGAGTGGGTTGCCGGCCATGATGCTTGCCATGCACTCGAAGAGGAGGGCCATGCCGGAGCCCTTGGGTCCGGCCATGGGAAGAAGTGCAGCCAGTTCTTTCGGGTCAGTCGTGGGATTGCCGTTCTCGTCAAGTCCCCACCCCTCGGGTATGGATACGCCACGGTCACGGGCTACCAGGACTTTGCCAAGCGCGACGACGCTGGTTGCCATGTCCACAATCAACGGCGGATGCCGCCCTGCAGGGACGCTCAGTGCGAGCGGGCTGTTGTTCACTCCGGCGACCCGGGCGCCAAACGGCACCATGTTGGGCCGCGAACAGGCAAAGATGAGACCTGCCATGTCCCTGTTGGCTATTCTCTGAACGTAGGGGCCCATCGCTCCCTGGTGCGTGTGATTTCGTATCAGTATCCAGCCGATGCCGACCTGCCTGGCTTTCTCCACCGCCATGTCCGCCGCCATATTCGTCACTACAGGGCCGAACGCTCGGTCAGCCTCTACCATCGCTACGGCCGGGGTATCCACAGTCACCCGGATGTCTGGCCTGGGATTCATGATGCCTTTCCCGGCATTCTCGACATACCACGGGATACGCACGACACCATGTGAATCAACTCCACGAAGATTGGCCCAAATAAGTGCGTCGGCTTCCATCCTCGCATCGTCCGCCGGCATCCCGATCGCCACAAAGATGCGCACGGCGAATTCATGTAATTCCTGCCACTGGAATATCCGTGTCTCGTCGCTCATCGGTTGCTTGCTCCGTCTGCTTCTTGTTGCAAGACCATTGTCGTGGTGTGACGGCCTCCTCCCAGATAGTCTACAACCTCAGCAGGGTGGACGCACCCCAGCCATGCACACCCTGTTGATGCTGGGGGAGCGCATCCAGTCCTTCTCTTTGATGCTGATGATGGGGGCTGCACTACATGCCAGTCCCGCTGGAGTACCGCCGACGTCCGGTTGTGCGAGTTGCCGGGGTTGTGCTGATAGCTGGCGATATAATGACCCGGCGCACGGTACGGGGTGCGCCGCACCTGATTCCCTGCCGGGGGCGTTCCATCGACGCGGCATGCCAAAGAGCGGTTACTCCAGCGGCTCCTCGGCGTGAGGCTCGAGCGCGTGGACGATACTCTTCAGGTGCTCGACTTCCTTCCTCAGCTTCTGCACCTGTGAATACGCTCCGGCACCGAAGATGAATCCCAGCGCGCCAAGGCTCAATGCGGCAATCGCGGTGTTTTCCATTGGTATACCTCCTTTGGGTTAGCACGGACACCCTGCGTGATACCAATGCTTGTAATCGAGATCCATGATCCTGCGCGTGACCGCCCGCGTATGGAGACCGGCGGACGGGTGCTAGGCGCGAGAACAGAAAGTGGAACCGATTAGAGATGCGTCGGGCTACTGCGTCACGCTCACGACTATCCAGACTCCCCAGAGGACGACGGTGACAGCCAGGGCTACGAGTGAGATGATCATCTGCTTGCGGGCGCGGCTGGAGTTGTCTTTCGATTCCCGCTCCTCTACCAGCTCGGATACGAGCGACTCCAGGTGAGTGACGCGCAGTGCAAGTGCCCGCAACGTTGACGTCTCTATCGCGCCGGGGAAGGCCTGGAGCAGAGACTCGAGTTGTTCACGTTGGGCGCGGGTCTGCGCTGCCACCGTCTCCCATTCCGCCTGAATCGCATCCACGTGTTGTCGCAGGGTTTCAAGCGCCTGCAGGTACTCCTCGGGACGCAGCCTCCGCTGGCTCTCTGCCTGTTCACTGATGGTGGCGAGTTGGTCGCGGAGCCTGTCCACCTTCTCCGAGAGGGACTCTTCGGCTGTGACGACCTCAGACATCGCCGGAGTGGCGGTGTCGGATTCAGACGCCCTGTCCGCTGCCTCCTCACGCCTTGCCTCTGTGTCCACCACGTCATCCATACCGGTTGAAACGTAACACCCAGCAAGCACGAGAGTCAAAAAACAAATTATTGCGTTCCTGGGATTGCCTGCGCATAATTCGCCAGTGGGTGACTGTTGTGGTCTCTGGTACTGTCACAGTTGACCACAGGTAGATCATGGGACTGTATCCTGACTTTGCGCGTCATGTGCTGGCACCGGCATACGACCGTGTAAGAGGCACCCGCACGATGCAGTGCCTCCGTGAGCTGGAACAGTCCCAGTGGTGGCCGGCAGAGCGCATCCATGAACTGCAGTCGCAGCGTCTGCAACACCTCATCGAGTATGCATACGAACGCGTTCCGCATTACCATCGTGTGATGGAGGAGCGCAGCCTCGTTCCATCGGACATACGGACCGCCGCCGACCTGGTCGCGCTGCCGGTTCTCACCCGGCGGTTTGTCCAGGAACACCGTGAGGACTTCGTTGCGGAGGGGTTCCCGCGCGGGTGGCTGCGGGTGACCCGGACGAGCGGCTCCACCGGAGTACCGTTGCAATTCTACAGCACGCGGGAGGACCAGTTGAACCGTGGGCTTGCACGTGCGGCAAGGGCACGTGGCTGGGCCGGCCTGGCCCTGGGTGATCGTTCGGCAGTGGTGAGCAGACCGCGCGTGTACAGCAAGCGCCGGGAGCGCCTCCTGGCGTCACTCAGCCGGCACTTCCAGAGAACGGCCTTCATAGACGTTGAGAATCTCTCGGACGAGGTCTTGTTACACGTCGTCGACCGTCTTGCGGCGGCCGCTGTTCGCGGTCTGCGGGGATATCCGGGCGCAATTGCCCTCCTTGCTGCATGCATCAGGGATGCGGGTATAACCGCGCCGCTGGTACACTGCGTCATCACGGGTGGGGAACAACTCGCAGACCATGAGCGCAGACTGATACGTGACGTGTTCGGAACGGAGCCATATTCGCAGTACAGCTCCTACGAGGTGTTCGAGATAGCGGGGGAATGCGGCGCACATGAAGGAATGCATATTGCTGCTGAGGACGTGATCGTCGAGGTGGTTGACGAGGCAGGTACCCCTGTGCCGCCGGGTGTGGAGG
>CAZODZ010000085.1:0-4874 GCA_964578745.1 uncultured Dehalococcoidales bacterium
TGACTCGCCCGTGTGATTGCTGCGGCGCAACGGTTGTCAGTAGCCCGGGGCTGTTCCGGTCATCGCCCAAGGTGTGCCCTACGGGCGCATGGGCTGGTGGTGGCATACCCATGCGTCGATCACACCCGGGTCCCGCCCATGTGACCATGGCCCCGTTGTATAATCCTAGCCTGCTGCATGTATGACTACGCACGTGTTGAGGCGTACCTGGACTCGTTTGCGAACTACGAGGTCCTCCCCGGTTTCGGCTTTGCTGGAGGGGGGTACGACCTGTCTCACGTGCACGAACTGCTGTGCAGACTTGGTGACCCCCAGTGGGGCCCCCTGACCGTTCACGTCGCCGGCAGCAAGGGCAAGGGGAGCGTTGCCGCCATGGTTGCTTCTGTACTGAGCACATGTGGGGTGCGCACTGCCCTGTATACCTCGCCGCACATGGTCCATCTGGGAGAGAGGATACAGGTCGACGGCGCGCCGGCAACAGCGCGGCAGATGTCGGAGGCGCTTGGTCTCGTGAAGCCTCACGTGGAAGCAATGCTTGCCGAGGGTAGATGGCGTCGGCACACCTATTTCGAAATCCTTACCGCTCTCGCATTTGTCCATTTCCGTATGTGTGGTGTCGAGGCGCAGGTTATCGAGGTGGGGCTGGGTGGGCGGCTCGATGCGACGAACGTGGTCGAAGCCGATGTCTGCGTCATCACGCCAATCAGCCTGGAACACACTGCCGTGCTGGGCGACACGGTGCAGAAGATAGCGTCTGAGAAGGCGGGTATCATCAAGCCTGGCGCAACGATCGTGACGGCGCCGCAGGAGTATTCTGCGCTGGAAGTGATACGCCAGAAGTGCAGCTCGGTGGGCGTCCCTCTCCTGGAGGTCGGGCGCGATGTGACCTTTGCGGTCGAGGAACATGACCTGTATGGCCAGAGAGTCTCGGTTGATGGGCGGTTTGGCTGGCGACAGTTCCGCATTCCGCTCGCCGGAGGTTACCAGGCGGAAAATGCCGCGACAGCGTTTGCCGCTCTTAAGTCTCTGCCGGATGGAGGGCTGGCAGTCGGTGATGATTGTCTCGAACGCGGCTTCGTGTCGGTCTGCTGGCCAGGGAGGTTTGAGGTGCTTGCCGAGAGGCCGCTGCTGATACTGGACGGTGCACACAATCCGGCCTCGATGCGGCGGTTTGCCGACAGTCTGGATGTGCTGAATGTGCCACGCCCCATCGTGTTCGTGGTCGGGTTCTCCGGCGACAAGAACATGGTCGGAACGGTGGCCGAACTGGTCCGTTGCGGCGGTCGGTTCGTGCTGACGCGGTCCAGCCACCCTCGCGCTGCCCGTCCCGCGGACATCGCTCGCAGGGTGGTCGTCCTTGGCGTTGAATGTGTGTGTGAGCCTGTTCCGGTGGAGGCGCTGCTCCGCGCGGCATCGATGGCCGGGCCAGCTGGCACGGTGTGTGTCACAGGCTCACTGTACCTGGTGGCTGATATCCTGCGAGCGTGGCGTGGTGGCGCCCGAGTGCGTACACCATGGAATGTGCCCCCGCACTGAGCGGGGTGCCCGCTGGGTGCGTGAGCCCCTACTCCTCAGGGAATGATTCGAGTGCCTCGGGAGGCAACTCGGGCCGGTACATCTCCTGGAGGGCCATTACGTGACTACATGTCTGCCACTGTCCGAAGAAGGCACAGGTGCAATTCCACTTGCCGTCGGCATAGCTCACATGGTGGTCCGCGTTCTCACCATGAAAATCGGCCGTGATAGCTCTGAGAGTTACACGGCCTGGTTCCTTTGCGTATCGTCTGGCTTTGTCGATCTTGCCGATGAGACTGGACCTCATCCGCAGCCCTCCTTTCGTTGAGGATGGATATGCTGCGCCCCGTCAACGATCCCATCCAACCGATTGAACTGCACACCTGGATTATACCCCAGCGGGCCGTCGGGGCACAGGGGCGGTTACGTGTGAGTGGTCCACTTGAGATAAGAAAGGGGACTCTTCGCATCAGGCGTGCCCGGTCTCGTTCCCGGCGCATAGGCCTGCCATGTGCTACTCCACATTCTCGCTGCGAAACCATCTGTCGCGCCGGGCCCATGTGGAAGGAAGGCGCGATGCTGGAGTCTGGCCAGCGCCTGAGCGTGCCCGGATGGATGTACAGGAGAGCATCAGCAGGTAAAAGGGTGCGTGGATTATAGTTGCTGGCCTGCGTGCGGACAACGTGGATCTACAGCCCCGACGGGGCCCCTCACTGTGGAGGGTAGTGGCAGGCTAGTGGGGGGGTGGGAGTGCTTCTCGCTGGAGGGAACAGGGAACTTGCGGCGCCGGCTGCTAGGGACTGGCGCGATATCGAGCCGGTTAGGCACCATCCTTCAGTGTGGTTGGTGGGTGGTGTGTATTTTCAGGCGTCATCCAGAGCAGTGAGGGGCGGTTTGAGTACGAGCTTGTCTATGGCGGTGAGGTCTCATCACGGGCGGAGACGCTGACAATCACCGCTGTCCTGAGCAGGCGGACCGCTGTAGCAAGGAGCTTGTGGTCCTGCCACGGAGCACCCGAAGAGGGGCATTCGAGGTGTCGTTTCCCATCGACATCCGCTACTTCGATGTGGTCGTAGCTGCGATTGGACAGCAGATAGGGGACCGGACGGGCTCGTACAGTATCGAATTGAGAGTCGACATGGCCGTGTTTGCAATGAGTGGGGTGGCAGGATAGACGAGTCGTATATCAGTCGCTGACAACCACGAGAAGAGGCAACACGCTGGTATTTGACCGGGCGAGAAGGAAGGGACTCACACGTACTGTGTCGTCGGCGGCAACGTCCGCTACCAGTACGTTGTCGAGGCGGAACGGGACGGCTAGATGCGGTCCCTGTTCGTGTCTTTGCTGCCCGGTCGCTGCTGGGGTACAATGCAGTCTAGTTGTCCCCGGAGCGATAGCCCCCTATGCGAGACCGTCTTTGTGAAGCCCTGCGGAACCATGGTGCCGACTATGTTGAGATCCGCTATGAAGAGCGGAAGATTACGCGCATAGCCTACCGTGGCTGGCAGCTTGAGGAAGCGGGCCTGTCGCTGGACTCAGGCGGATGCGTCCGTGCCCTCGTGCGTGGTGGATGGGGCTTCGCGAGTTTCAACGATATCGCTGTCCTTGAAGAATCCGTTGCCCGTGCCGTTGACTATGCACGTCGCAGCAGCGGCGAGATGCTCCACCTGCCCCACCGTGAGCCCGTGGACGCAAGCGTTGCATCGATGCCCGCTCTCAGTGTGGCATCCGTCTCTCTTGAGGACAAGAAGGCGCTTCTTGATAGCTACAACGACATCATCATGTCCGCGCCCCGGATACAGAGTTCGCATGTGATGTACAGTGATGCTGACCGCACAGTGTGGTATGTGGCGTCTGATGGCGCGTACATTGAACAGAAGGTGCCCGACCTGTCGTTGCGACTGACCGCGGTTGCGCGCGGGCGGGGTGAAGTGCAGCAGGCAAGCGTGAGCCTCGGCAGCGTTGGTGATGTCGCTGCCGTACAAGGACTCGACGATGTCGCCAGGGACATGGCGAGCCGTGCCGCGGCGCTTCTCGATGCTGGCACGGTGAAAGGAGGCGAGTACACTGTGGTACTCGACCCTGTCCTAGCGGGCGTGTTTACTCACGAGGCATTCGGTCACCTCTCCGAGGCCGACATGGTCTACCAGAACCCCCAGTTGAGTGAGTTGATGATGCTGGGGCGGCGCTTCGGCGGGAATCACCTCAATATTGTCGATGACGCGACCCTCCCCTCTTTGAGGGGGAGCTATGCGTATGATGATGAAGGAGTGCCAGGGCAGCGCACATACCTCATCCGCGATGGAGTGCTGGAAGGCAGACTGCACTCGCGCGAGACTGCGGCCCGGATGGGCGAGAAGCCAAGCGGCAATGCACGTGCCATCGACTACCGCCACAGCCCCATTGTGCGTATGAGTAATACGTATATCATGCCCGGCGAGGTGTCGTTCGGTGACATGATCGCTGATATCAGGGAAGGTGTGTATGTCAAGGACTGGTATGGTGGTCAGACGAGCTTGGAAATGTTTACCTTCTCGGCGGGTGAGGCCTACATGATTCGGAACGGCCAGATTGCCGAGATGCTTCGACCGGTTGTGCTCACCGGCAACGTCTTCACCACGCTTGGGCGCATAGATGCTATCGGTGACGACCTTGATATGAACCAGGGTGGTGGCTGTGGTAAGGGTGGTCAATCGCCGTTGCCTGTCTCGAACGGCAGTCCGCATATCCGCATCAGCCGCTGCGTCGTAGGAGGCCGGTGATGGAGAATCTCCTCGAACTGGCCCTGCGGCAGGTGGAGCAGGCGGAGGTCTTCGAGACTCGTTCGGAAAGCACCCGCGTCCACTTCGAGGCTAACCTGGTCAAACAGCTGGAGCGCCGCCAGACGGCCAGCATTGCGCTCCGCGTCGTTCGTGACGGCCGCATCGGCTTCGCGGCAGCGAGCGGCACATTCGCCCCTGCCACGCTTGTCAGGATGGCTGTGGAAACGTCCAAGTTCGGTGCGGCCGCGCGCTTGAGATTCCCGGAGGCAGCGGCGTTTGAGCGCATCCGCACGTATGACGATGCCCTTGCTGGCTGCAGCGCCGATGACCTCATCGAGACAGGCACATCAGTCGTTCAGCGCGTGACGTCGAGGTATCCGGATGTACAGTGTGAAGGTCTTGTCTCTCTGGGTGAGGGGACAGTTCGCATAGTCAACAGCGCTGGACTCGATATGTCGCTCCGGCGCACAAACCTCGGCCTCATGATGGAGGGCATTCGTGTCAACGGCACCGACATGCTTTTTGTCGGCGATGAGGTCAGTTCCAGCTTCTATGTCGACGCCGCTGAAACGGTCGCCTCGACCATGCTGCTGCAG
>CAZODZ010000086.1:0-4780 GCA_964578745.1 uncultured Dehalococcoidales bacterium
CGACACCTCTTCGCAGACGAGCGGCTTGAGAGCAGTCTGGGCCGCAGTACTATCTAAGCGGCATGTCCTCCCGCATACCCTGTCAACCAGCGTAGATGGCTGCCTGTTTCACAGATCAAGCTTCGAGAGGATATGGCCAAAATGGACCTTGACAGAATGCCGCCGGTATCGACAGCGGCAGTGGCAGTCTTCCAAATCCGCCCCCCCGCCAGGAGGCTGTAACAAGGACAGAGGACCTGGACCAAGGACCTAGTGCGGCAGGATGTGACGCCCACGACGCGGGGCAGGCACGGAGAAATGCTCCATGGCACGTACGGCCGCCACAGGCGCACGAGAGGCAGCTCCAGGGCCTTCAAGTGCCTGCACCACGGGGCGCAGCACTTCCCGAAGGTCATAGTCAACCCACGCAGGGTGGTGCTCAACATGATAGGCAGAATGAAGATCAAGGCCAGCGAAATGTGACAGAACGTGGTGGCACCCTTCTCTGAACCAAGCGGAGTCGGCGTGATGGAGCAGCGCGTGCAGCACAGCGGGCACGGCGGCACGGCCTGCATCAATCAGCGACTCCGCAGCCACCCATCGCACCTCGAACGACCGGTCTCCAAGCGCCTCAGCGAGGCCCTCTATAGCCCGTCTGTCGCCAATATCGCGCAGGCACATTGCCGCCTCATAGCGAACACTGCTTTCCTTGTGCTTGAGTGCAGCCAGAAGGGCACCCACCGCCGGTCCACCCATCGCCGCCAGCGCACGCCGGGCCCTTTCGCGCGTCACCCCATCCCTGCTCTCCAGTTGCTGAACAAGCCTATCGACTGTGGGAGCACATGTAACAGTCTCCACCTGCTGGGGAATCCGGCTCCGAAAGAGATCAGAAAGACGTTTCATAAGAATGCACAGTGGGGGCTACCTGCCTGGTTTACACCACGAAAGCCCGATTATAGGTCTGCCGTGGCCTTCAGTTCAACGCCCACACATACATCTATCCTGCAGTTACACTCACGCCACGTCAACAGGAGCCTCCCTGGTTTCACGCATCCCTTGGATGTCCCTGCTGTTCTGTGCTCACCACAGCCACGAAGAACATTGCAGGACAAGCGCGAGGAACCCCACACATGCCAGGGAGACAGTTGCTCCACCCTATGTCGGGAAGATCACCAGACACATCTCTTTCCCGCCCGGCCATGGTAATTGATGCTGTGGGGATCGGGGCGGCCAAGCACAGGCAGCACTCTGCCGCTTATCATATTGGCTCAATTGTACTGCACTGCAGCATACGGCGCGTGGCCATCTGGACGACGCGCCGTGGCAGTGCTAGCATAGCCGGAGGCAAAGGTACACCTGGAAACACGATGAACACGGTCGATGTCTACCGGGGGTGGTGCAAGAAGTGCGGAATCTGCATTGCATTCTGCCCCCACCATGTCCTCTCCACAGACGAGGAAGGCTTTCCAGTAGTTACCAACGCCGAAGCGTGCACAGGTTGTCGCTGGTGCGAACTGCGATGCCCTGATTTCGCAATAGTGGTACACACAAATGAGCATACAGACGAGCGAAATGATGCTGCTGCAGGGTAGCGAGGCCTGCGTCCGTGGCGCTCTCGCGGCTGGTTGTCGTTTCTACGCCGGCTATCCGATCACTCCCGCAACCGAGATCATGGAATTGATGGCGAGGGAGCTGCCACGGGCAGGAGGCATGTTCCTGCAGATGGAAGACGAGATAGCAAGCCTGGGCGCTGTGATAGGTGCGTCGCTCGGGGGACTGAAGGCGATGACCGCTACAAGTGGACCGGGGTTCTCGCTCATGCAGGAGCATGTCAGCTTCGCGGCCATGGCTGAGGTCCCCTGTGTAATCGTAAACGTTATGCGCGGCGGACCAAGCACCGGCCTTCCGACGCGTCCATCGCAGGGCGACGTGATGCAGGCACGGTGGGGAGCTCACGGAGACCACCCGATACTGGTCGTCTGCCCCTCATCGGCATACGAGTTCTTTGAGTTGACGGTGAAGGCCTTCAACCTGTCCGAGCGGTACCGCAGCCCTGTCATTGTACTCGCCGACGAGGTTGTAGCGCATACGCGAGAGAGCGTCACTCTCCCCTCCACAGAGGAGTTAGAGATTGAGGAACGACCGAAACCAACAGTACCGCCAGAGTGGTATGCGCCATATCGTGACCCGGGTACAGGTGTGCCTCCGATGGCTGCATTCGGCGAGGGTTACAGGTTCCACGTCACAGGTCTGATGCACGACATCAACGGATATCCTACCGACCGCCAGGACGAGAGCGAAGAGCTGATGATGCGACTCTTCAACAAGATATCGAAGGACTTCCATCTGCTGCAGTGGTACGACGCGTACTTCGAAGAGGGTGCGGAGCTGACCGTCGTGGCCTATGGCTCCGTCGCGCGCTCGGCGCTGAGAGCAGTGAGAATGGCCCGCGAGGAGGGGATACCAGCGGGGCTTCTGAAACTGAAGATGCTGTGGCCCTTCATGCGCCGCACTGTGATGGAGCGCATGAAGACCTCTCGCAAGATTCTGGTACCCGAAATAAACATGGGCCAACTTTCCCGCGAGGTCAAGCGCGTCAACGAGGGCACATGTGAAGTAATCACGCTGAACCGGGTGGACGGCCACATGATTACTCCGTCGCAGATACTCACCGCCATAGAGGAGGCTATGGCGTGACAAACGGACAGCCTCTTATACACGAATACCTGCGTTCCACCAAGCGATTCCCGCACGTCTGGTGCCCAGGCTGTGGCATCGGGATACTCCTGGGAGCGCTCGTGCGGGCTATTCACAATAACGGCTACGACAAGAATGAGATAATGCTAATCTCGGGCATCGGTTGTTCGGGACGGCTGCCAGTGTACCTCGATTTCAATACACTTCACACTACACATGGGCGGGCACTCACGTTCGCGACCGGCATCAAGCTGGCGAAGCCCGGGCTGAAGGTCATCACCGTGATGGGTGATGGCGATGCTGCCTCAATCGGAGGCAACCATCTCATCCACTCCGCCCGCCGCAATATCGACATCACTGCCATCATCATCAACAACCAGGTGTACGGGATGACCGGTGGACAGGCTTCCCCCACTACTCCTTTCGGACTCGCCACCTCATCGTCACCGTACGGACATCTGGAGCATCCGTTCGACATCAGCCGGTTGGCCGAGGCTGCCGGTGCGGTGTTCGTCGCACGGTCGACCGTCTACCATGCCCGCGCACTGGAGAAGATCATCGCGAGGGCCATCGAGAAGAAGGGCTTCTCCGTCGTCGAGGTCATCTCACCCTGCATAACACATTACGGCAAGTTCATTGGACTGAGGTCAGCGGTGGAAATGATGAAGTGGCAGAGGGACAATGCAATACCGGTCGAGAAGGCGCGGGACATGGCTGCGACCGAACTGGAAGGCAAGGTTGTTACCGGGGTTCTTGTGGATATCGACAAGCCAACGTTCCATGAAGAGCATGCGCGCATACGGAACGAGGTAAGGACACCATGAAGCGATACGAGGTGAGACTGGCTGGCTCGGGGGGGCAGGGTATCGTCCTGGCCGGAATAGTCCTTGCCGAGGCAGGACTGCTGGAAGGACATCATGTAGTACATTCACAGAACTATGGCCCCGAAGCGCGGGGGGGCAACTCCGTCTCGGAGGTCATCTTCTCTGACGAAGAGATAGACTACCCCAAGGCGATGGGGCTCGACCTACTACTTGCGCTCAACCAGCGCGCAAGCAGTGACAACGTCGCCGACATGAAAGAGGACGGTCTCGCAATCGTAGACTCAGTCACGGTGAAGAAGGTGTTGTGGAGAAAGATACTGCGAGTTCCTTTGCAGCGCGAGGCCGACCACACATTCAAGGATTCGCGGCTCGTCAACGTCCTCGCACTGGGCGTGCTGACTCCTTTTTGCCCGTGGATCTCCCAGTCGTCGGTTGAACAGGCCATCGCCAAGATGTTTCCGGCACATCTGGTGGAACACAACACAGACGCGTACAGGGCTGGCGTCCACAAGGGCCTCGAATTGCAGGCAAGCGCGTCCTTTGACGAGCACGAAGACGCCATCGAAGTCTAGAGTCACGCGTCACGATTTACCACTCAAGGGCTGCGTCCCCATCCCTCCTCCGACTGCGCACGCCAACATGCGCTATTGCAGTCAACGCTCCTCGTAAAAGGATCAGAGCAGCAAGACAGGCCGAGACCATCTCCCCATGTGTTCTCAAGTTCGCGTTCCCATCAGCAATGATATCCACCCGGCACCTCAGCCGCGTTCTAGGAGATACGCCCAGCCATGTTGCAATATCCCGGCCAGATTCAACAGAACCACACCAGGCGGAAGCAGAGTTAAGAACATGGGTATGACGCCGGTTACCTCCCCAGTGACATACCTTCTGGCAAGAAGACCATTATCACACCTATCACATCATAGATTCACACGGAGGACCGGTAAGAGGCTAGTTCCAAGCAGAAGACTTCAAAGGCAACCAGCATAACGGGCACCATAATGGCACAGTGAGCGCAGACAAAAAGAAACCCCAAGCAACCTTACCGGGCGGGTTATGGCCTGTCCCTCTGAGCTTTCGCCGTGCCCAACCCCACTACATAAATGCCGTGGAACCGTTTCAGCTATTGCCTGCTGGGGCCATTGGCCTTTCCCCTGAGCTCGATTGCTTGGGGTGTTAGTGAGAGTAACACGCACAACATGGCCTGTCAAGGGGTTGTAGGCTGTGGCTCTACACTCTTAAGTGTGATGGAAGTGGGATAGTTGAAAAGCACCTGCCTT
>CAZODZ010000087.1:0-4767 GCA_964578745.1 uncultured Dehalococcoidales bacterium
TTCTTCAAGTCCATATACGTTTACCCTCCCTTGTATGTATTGTCTTCCCATTACTCACTCTGCGAAATAAACAACACATCACACAGCCTTTATTCACATGACAAATCCACCCTGCAAACCCACCTGTAACAACTTATCGTAAATGTCTCATGCATACACGTCAAGTGATTATACCGACACATGTAACCATATAGTACGTCCCTGGCATGGTACTTTGGGACCACGACGTCGAATGAGACCAAGGTCGCCCATTTCAGGACGTCACCCCCGGCATACTATCTATAACGCCAGCCAGCCAACCTGGCACCGGACCAAGCGGATGTCAACACAGTCGGCCAGCTTTACAGGCAGCCATCCACCACAGCCCGGCACATTGACATGGCAATACCACAAATACACAATTGAGTGCGAATGGATGTACTTCTCACCGTCGTCGCCGGGATCCTGGGCCTTGCCATCGGCAGCTTCCTGAACGTGTGTATCGACCGCTTGCCACGGGGCGAGTCAATCGTGACCACCCGATCCCACTGCGAAGCGTGTGGTCGACGGCTCACGCCGGGTGACCTCGTGCCGGTGCTGAGCTACCTCGTGCTCCGCGGGCGATGCCGTAGTTGCGGGGCACACATCCCGCTCAGAGTCCTCATAGTGGAGCTGCTGACGGGGATTGCGTTCGCCGCCATCGTCTTCACGTACAGCCTGACCCCAGTCGGCCTGCTGCTGCTCCTGTACACGTGCATCCTCGTCGTAGTCTTTTTCACCGACCTCGAGCAGGGCCTCATCCTGAATATCGTCGTGTACCCTTCCATCATCATCGCGCTCCTTGCCGCCCTCACCGTTGAGCCATGGTGGCTTGGCCGCATCGGCCCGATTCCGCTCGTGAGCGCGGCACTGGGAGCAGTCACCGGTTTCGTATTCCTGTTCGTGGTGGCTGTCGCGTCGCGCGGCGGCATGGGATGGGGTGACGTGAAATTCGCAGCGTTCATGGGAGCTGCGGTGGGCTTCCCCCTTATCCTGGTGGCACTGTTCACTGGCATAGTGGTCGGGGGGGCAACCGGCGCTGTCCTCCTCCTGTCCGGCAGGAAGAGCCGCAGGCAGGCCATCCCGTTCGGGCCGTTCCTTGCCATTGGGACGATGGTGACGCTGCTGTGGGGACAGCAGATGCTCGAGTGGTACCTGGCTCTTATGTGAAGCCAGGGTCGGACGCCCTAGCGGAACATGGAAAGAAAGCGGTCCTCGTACTCCTCGTAGAGGCCCCACCGCTTCAGCTCCATGACCAGCTCCGCAGCCCTCGAACGGTCGGCGCGCGTGGCAGCAAACAGCTCTTCAATATGCTCCCGGGCTGCGCGCGGGACACCTGACGGATCCATTCTCAACATCCCCCGCCGCTGGAAGTCGGCCACGTTGCCGCCGAGGGCGCGCTGCGTCAGGTCATAAATGAACATCATGACGGCGAGATCCCACACGTCCTCGACGCCACGAATGACGGCAGCGAGCGCCTGGTTCTCAGCCTCGAGCCTGCCGACGAGGTTGCCGAGTACGACCCGCGCCGGCTCGGACACGACGTCAGTCGATGAGGGACTGTTACGGTACGTGTAGAGAACGCCAGGGGCGTGAGGATTCCGCTCCGCCATCATGGAGAGGTAACGCCGGGCATCATCGCTGAAACCCTCCACGTGGAGCAGATAGTACGGAGTGACTATGCGTGGCCGTTCGGCAAAGACCGTACCTTCGCGCACGCAGCTCATGCTTTCGCCGAGTTCTGTGACAACGTAGTACTGCACGGTAGTCGTGCCAAACGTCGACAATCGCTGTCTCGGAGGGCGCACGACTTCGGTGTGCGCCATCGCCTCCCATATTCTCTCGTCCGCATCCATCATATGCTCAGCCAGCCTGTTCTAGAAGAACATCCTGACCATCTGAAAGTTCCGCACAACATTGTCCCTACCCGAAACCAGCGGGATGGACATGCTGCTGTGGCCAGGCAGTACGTGCTCGATATCCATTCGTGAGAGCCTCTCGATACTCTCTCTCATCTGGCTCATGCTGCCTCCAACGAAGTCCGTCCGCCCGATGCTGCCGGGGAAGACGACGTCGCCGCTGATGAGGACCTTCGGGCCGCGCAGGTAGAGGCATGCACAGCCGGGCGTATGCCCGGGAGCGATGACCACATCCGCCTCGAGGCGGCCATTGTTCACCAGTGGCAGCGGCCCCTCGTCAACGAGCAGTGACGGTTCAACAGACGGAGGCGGCGTGGCAAATGAGCCATAGAAAGCCCTGCCGGCTCCCTTGAAGAAGTCGTATTCCCTTGTGGAGAGAATAACCTGCGCTCCGCTGCGCCTGACCACCTCGTCAACCGCCTGGTAGTGGTCAGGATGGCAATGTGTCCCAAAGACAACGCCAACGTCCTCCAGGGCGAGGCCATCGGCCCGCATCGCTTCAGCAAGGGAATCAAGAGCGCTACCACCCCAGCCGGTCGCGGTCATGCCGGGGTCCACAAGCATGTGGGGATGGTCGCCATCCAGAGCGTTGGCGATTACCACAGAGTTCGAATTGATGCTCTGCCCGATCCACAGGTAGAAGTGGACTCCGTCAACGACCTCAAGCGCCCTATGCATCATCGGGAATCTCCAATCGCGGGCGCACCCGAGTGGTGGCCATCACGGTACGAAACGCTACAAATTGTAGGGGATAATGGAAATCATGTCGAACGCGGGTGACGCGGTCGCAACGGGCGGTCATTGATGCCTGTCTCTTGATTCCGATTCCACACGTGGTAAACTAGCCATAGGACCAACCGACAATATTAAAGGAGTACCGGATGGCCAAGGTCTTCATAGTTGACGAGCAGCCAATGTACCGCCAGGGTATCCGCGCCTCGCTTGCTCGAATGCCCGGTGTCGAGATAGCGGGCGATGCCGACCTGGCCGACGGAGTACTTTCAGCCATCGACACCATCATGCCTGACGTGGTCATCATGGGAGCAGACAGCGCATTCAGTGAGTGCCTGCGCATCTGCCGCGCCATCAAACAGAGAGCGCCATCCGTGTCCATCATCATCCTCGCGGGCGATGGAAAGCAAGACGATCAGGTATTCCAGGCTATCAAGGCACAGGCGTCGGCGTATCACGGCCGCAACGTGAGTGCGGACGAGCTGTCACGGAGCATCCAGAGATGTGCGCGGGGTGAGCACCCCATCAACGAGACGCTGGCGACCAGGCCAAGAGTGGCGGAGCAGATACTGCAGCAGTTCCACGAGCTGTCGCGTGAGAAAGAGACCGCGAGCTTCATGTCCCCGCTTACGCCCAAGGAGATGGAAGTGCTTCAGTACATGGCAGAGGGCTACCTGAACAAGCAGATAGCGGACAAGCTCGATGTCACCGAGCAGACCATCAAGAACCATATCACCTCCATATTGCGCAAGCTGAATGCCAATGCGCGTACACAGGCCGTGGTAATCGCCATCAAGAAGGGGCTTGTTGTCCTGAGCAAGGAATAGGAAGAGCGGGGTTAGCAACCGTATCAGGGAGGGCCGTGAGCCCTCCCTTTTTGTGTCCCGGCCATTTGCTGTGCGCGAAGCGCACACGGGCGGGCACAGGGGCACCGCCCCTACGGGCAGCGACAAGAAGCGGTTTTACTCGCGGATCGGCAGTCACACCATCCAGGGTTCTATGTCTGCACGTGGAGTAGCCGGCGGAATGAAGTCGGGATTCTCTTTATCCAACGACCACTCGGCTGGATTATTGACGATATACTGCCTGATGCGTTCGAGCGAACCGTCATTACGGATGACGTGTTCGTGGTAGCCTCGTTGCCACAGGGGCACCGGATACCTGCCACCCGTCCCACAGACCAGCCGTAAACGGTTTGTCGTAAGTGATTTGAAACGTTGCACAATATCATGCAGACCAAGCGTAGGGGAGGGTCCCCGTGCCCTCCCATCGGCGGAGGAGTGGTTGCTGGGAGGCGATCCGGTAAGCATCACGATGGCGTGAAAGTGGTTCGGCATTATGACGAACTCGTCCAGGGCAAGACCTGTATAGTGAAGCGGCATTTCGCGCCACGTGTCGCGGACCAGCATTCCGGTATCGGTGAGGCATATCGTGGCGTCCGTAATCGAGCCGAACAGACACTCCCTGTTCCGAACGCACAGCGTAACGAAGTACGCGCCCGGCTGCGAGTAATCGAATTCACGGAGGTGAGTTGACCTCCGACTTGAGTGAGATGTATCAGCCACGCGGCACATTGTACACGTGGTGGCCCCCGTTAGCTGTGCGCAGTGCGCACACGGGCGGGCACAGGGGCACCGCCCCTACAAGCGGTCGGGACGACAAGACGCGGATGGACAGTCATGGCAGATTGGCTGTGTGCTACGAACCCACGGGCGGACATAGTGACATGCACAGGGGCCCTTTGGGCCCGTGTGTGTGCGCCGGGAGTTTTACAGTTGTAACCATAAGTTGACGCCTATTCGCGCGTATGGTAGTCTGGCTAAAGTATGGTCACGAGCCGGACGCTCAGCGGCCGCATTCAGGCTCACCACGAGCCGCCTACCAGGATTCTGGTCTTTTTCCTTTACCTTTGGCGCCCTGTACCGTTGTTAGTAAGTGAGCCACATTGCAAGGAGGTCTGTTTTACATGAGAGTGGTATCCCGTCTACTTGCTGCGCTGACTATAGCCGGGCTGCTCGTACCGCTGGCGGTCTCGCCCGTGGCGGCAGCCGTTGCTTTCAACAACTTCACCATACGGCCGGATGACGAAGGGCCGGTG
>CAZODZ010000088.1:0-4547 GCA_964578745.1 uncultured Dehalococcoidales bacterium
CGGGGCCGGCTCATGTACGAAGCCGGGCTGCGTAGACCAGGCAGCATGATGGCAGTCATTGCGTTCAACCGTACTCATCTGCAGCAGGTCTGCGCTCAGGCAGGTGTCGAGATCTCCAACATCAACGCTCCCGGGCAGATTGTCATCAGCGGAGCGATCGACAAGCTTGACAAGGCGGCGGAGCTGGCACGCGCCAGTGGCGCACGCCGGTTGATCCCGCTCAATGTGAGCGGTGCATTTCACTCCACACTCATGGAGCCTGTGATGGATGAGTTCAACGCATTCATGGACTCGTTCACATTCCGCGCACCCCGCATACCAGTGGTATCCAACGTCACCGCTCAACCGTTGACTGACGAACGCAGTATCCGCGAAGAACTTTTGTCACAGCTTCGCCGCTGCATCCAGTGGCAGGCATCCGTTGAGTACATGAGCCGCAACGGAATCACCACATACTATGAAATCGGCCCTGGCACAGTTCTGAGCGGCCTCATCAAGCGCATCAGCCCAGACGCCGTCACTATCAACATATCGGGCACCGACGACATCGACGCACTCATGAATCCGACGCCAGCCCAATAGCCCTATGATGGCACGCCGCAAGGCAAGAGGCCTTGCACTTCAGATCCTTTACGAGCTCGACAGCACGAGGCACAGCGCCGAGGAGGTGCTCGCCCGCCTTGTCTACGACGAAAACGTGGACGGTGAGACGTACGATTTTGTCTCGGCGCTTGTATACGGCGTACTTGAACACCGGCGCCAATTCGACAGCATCATTGCGCGCCATGCGCCCTCGTTTCCCGTAGAGACGATGGCCGTAGTCGACCGCAATATCATTCGGATGGCCCTTTACGAAATGCTCTACTCGGCCGACACGCCGCTCAAGGTGAGCATCAATGAAGCAGTCGAGCTAGCCAAGGAATACGGCGCAGACTCTTCGCCCCGGCTTGTGAATGGCGTACTTGGTGCCGCCTCGGGATCAAGGCCTTCCGATAACAAAGAGTCCTGACTGACACAACGTATTATGCACGAGTACACGGTCACAGAGAGCCTGCTTAAGATAGTCCAGGATAAGGCTTCCGAGGCTGGGGTTGAGAAAGTACTTAAGGTCCACATCGTGGTCGGTCCTCTTACAGGGTTCGTACCCGACTGCATCCGCTTCTACTACGAGACGTTGAGTAAGGGCACTATCGGCGAGAATGCCACGCTTGAGTTCGAGGAGGCTCCGATCCGGTTGCACTGCCGCCAGTGCGGGGAGGAGTTCACGCCGGAGTCCAGGGAATGGTCCTGCCCCTCGTGCGGCTCCACAGGCGTGGATATCTCGGGTGGCAGAGAACTGTTCATCAAAGAAATGGAGGTACAGTGAAGAAGATCGAAATCGTTCAGAGCGTGCTCGAGGCAAACAAGGCGACAGCCGAAAGAAACCGCTCTGTGTTGGACACAAACGGATGCCTGGGCATCAACATCATGTCAGCTCCGGGCGCCGGCAAGACAAGTGTGATCCTTGCCACGTTAGAGCGCCTCGAAGGAGTACGCACCGGCGTAATGGAGGGTGACGTGGCATCGAAGGTCGACGCAGAAAAGGTAGGCGAGGCGGCCGATGCCGTCGTGCAGATCAACACCCGGTTTCTCCCCGAGAGCTGCGCTCTCGTCGCCGATGTTGTCGGGGAAGCCCTTGACCGGCTGCCCTTACAGAACCTTGACCTTCTCCTCATCGAGAACGTAGGCAACCTTATCTGCCCCTCCGAATTCGATCTGGGTGAGCACCTCAAGGTGCTCATAGCGAGTACGCCAGAAGGCGACGACAAACCCATCAAGTACCCGATGGTGTTTGCGGACGCCGATGCGATCATCATCAACAAGGCCGACCTTCTCCCGCACGTTGATTTCGACATCGAGAGGTTCAAGTCGATAGTCAGGGACCTCAATCCGGATGTACCGTTCTTCCTTGCCTCCTGCAAGACAGGGGAAGGACTGCAGGAATGGGCAGACTGGCTTCGCAGCCAGATGTCATGAATAGCAGCGGCCTCCGCCGCGGGATCGCGTTGAGACGAAGTAATGAGCGATGAGCACACGGCACAACGCCTGCACATCCGCGTCATCGGCGTGGTCCAGGGTGTAGGCTTCAGGCCTTTCGTATACCGCCTTGCCTCGGAGGCGCACCTCGCCGGCTGGGTCAGGAACACATCTGAAGGCGTGGAGATAGAGATCGAGGGGCGGTCCAAAGATGTTGGCGCTTTCCTGACATCGTTGCAGTCGGAGGCACCTCCACTCGCCCGCATTCATGAAATCATCTCCTTCGAATGCGCGCCGCGGCACGAACGCACTTTTGAAATCCGGGATAGCATGGTTGACCCTGATAGAGGGCAGCTTGTGTGCCCAGATGTCTCCACCTGTAGAGACTGCCTTGCCGAGTTGTTCGATCCTGCCAACCGCCGCTACCGCTACCCCTTCACCAACTGCACCAACTGCGGGCCCCGCTTCACCATCATCACTGACATGCCATACGACCGTCCCTTTACCACCATGAACAGGTTCACGATGTGCCCGCAGTGCCAGGCCGAGTATGACGACCCGGCCAACAGGAGATTCCACGCCCAGCCGAACGCGTGTCCCGCCTGCGGGCCCAGACTGGCGCTGCTCAACGCAGCAGGAGACCGAATGACCATCCCCGACTGTCTATCGGAAGCCGTCAGCGCACTACATGCAGGTGCAACCGTCGCAGTAAAGGGGCTGGGAGGATTCCTCCTCGCATGCGATGCAACCTCACGAGAGGCCGTCCTGCGCCTGCGGAGAAGAAAAGGCAGGCCGGACAAACCCTTCGCCGTGATGGTACGCGACTTGTGCGAGGCCCGAAGGCACTGCTTTGTGACGCCGCGGGAGGGAGAGCTGCTTACTTCTCCCGCCGCACCCATCGTCTTGACACGGTGGCGCTCCGACTCCACCGTCTGCAAAGAGGTAGCCCCGCACCTTCTGTTCCTCGGGCTCATGCTCCCATACACCCCATTGCACCACCTTCTGCTCCGAGAATACGGCGGACCGCTCGTCATGACCAGTGGCAATTTGAGTGAGGAACCTATCGCAGCCAGCAACGAAGAGGCTGTAGCCCGGCTCGGCGGCATTGCTGACCTGTTCGTCGTACATGACCGACCGATACACTCCCGCTACGATGACAGCGTCGTCATGGTCGCAGGCGACACACTTCAGATGATCCGTCGAGCTCGTGGCTACGCGCCGTATCCGATACCTCTACCGTATGACAGCCCCATGGTGCTCGCGGTGGGAGCGCAGACAAAGAACACTTTCTGTGTTACGAAAGACCGGAATGCGTTCGTTTCGCAGCACATCGGCGATCTCGACAGCGCCGAGACTCTCGACCACTTCAGTTCTACCATCGCCCTGTACGTGCAACTGTTCAGGATCAAGCCTTCAATCGTCGCCCATGACCTGCACCCGGACTACCTCTCGACACGCTACGCACGTGACTTTGCGGGCCACGGCATTAAGACGGTTGCGGTGCAACACCACCACGCGCATATCGCAGCATGCATGGCAGAGAACGGCGTAGCAGAACCCGTTATCGGTGTCGCCTTCGATGGCGCAGGTCTTGGACCGGACGGCTCGATATGGGGGGGAGAATTCCTCATTTGTCGCTATGACTCTTTCGAACGTGCAGCACATCTGGCCCCTCTGCCTCTCGTCGGCGGAGATGCAGCAACGCTGCGGCCAGGGCGCACGGCCGCCGGTTACCTGCTGCACCTGTTCGAGGATCACGGGCTTGACCGGGCACCGGCAGTGACAGCGGACATGCGTCCAGAGGAGCGTACCGTAATCGCGCAGCAGGCAAAGAGCGGTCTGAACGCACCTGCGACGTCCAGCATGGGGCGTCTCTTCGACGCGGTTGCTGCCATTGCTGGCGTGTGCCAGCGAATCAGCTACGAAGGTCAGGCCGCCGTGGAGCTGGAGATGCAGGCACACCAGTATGATCTGCGTGCACGGTCATGTCCATACCGGTTCGAGGTGCGCCGCGAAGGCGGACGCTACGTAATCGACCCCACACCTGTTCTCGAGTCGATCCTCTCAGACGTCTCTCACTCGAAACCGACGCCAGAAATCGCCGCTACGTTCCACCAATCCGTGGCTGAAACGACAGCCAACGTGTGCGCAAGAATCTCCGCAGAAACGGGGATCCGCACAGTCGCTCTCAGTGGCGGCGTATTCCAGAACAGACTGCTGCTGGCATCCTGCATGCAGCTTCTCAGACAAGCCGGGCTCATGGTCCTTGTACACACAGAGCTGCCTGCTAACGACGGCTGCATATCCCTGGGACAGGCAGTCGTCGCAGCACACACAGTCTAGCTGGCATGGTCCCCTGTTGACCTCGTCCAGACAGATAGGTGACACATGAGAGATGCGACATTACCATGGGTATGCCATGAATGTACACGAGCATCTACCGTGGTCGCCGCGTTTGGCGAGGCTGACGAACCTATCGAAGGAGGCGGGACGGCGGCTGAAGTGGTTCGACTACTACTACGCGCATGGAG
>CAZODZ010000089.1:0-4479 GCA_964578745.1 uncultured Dehalococcoidales bacterium
GGAGAGCCTTACGGAAGGTCCTCAATGCTGTGCAGGCCTTCGCGCAGTGCGCGGAACACGGCCTCCGTGCGCGAATTGACGTGCCATCTGTGGAATACGTTGAGAAGATGTGACTGCACCGTGCGCTCGCTTATGCCGAGTTTCATCGCGATTTCTCTGTTGTGTATCCCTTTGGCGGCCAGCTTCAGGATTTCCACTTCGCGGGGGCGCAGATAAGCCGGTGACTGGCTTCGGCCGTCGCCGCCCTCTGCAAGAGTGTGTACGGCCCGCGCTATCGCCTGTAGATCAATCACGGCCTGCCCGGAGCAGACGAGGCGGATCGCACTACATACCTCGGCTGCCCGCGAGCATTTGAGCAGGTAACTCGCAGCACCGGCTTGCAATGCTGCGAGCACGTTGGTCTGGTAGTCGCATTCGGAGAGCAGAATTACCGCTGTGTTTACCTGGCTGGCAACGATCCTGCGGCATACATCGCAGCCACTGATGTCGGGCAGGTCAACATCTACCAGCGCGATGTCCGGTTTAAGTTCCTGGACCAGCTGGACTGCCTGCTCGCCGGTGGCCACACTTGCAACCACCTGTAGGTCGGGCTCATCCCTGAGGAGACGACAGAGCCCTTCGCGAAACAGCGTGTGATTGTCTGCCACAACTACACTGATGGGAGTCACTATTCACTCAGCCACGTCCGCCCGTATTTGCTTGCTGCGATACCTGGCCAGCCGCTTGCCTGGTCGTCCTTCTCAGTAAGTTCCGCAGCTACTCTGCTATCCTTGCTGATCGCAAGCTGGCGCATTCTACCCAACTTCACGCCCCATTGCCAACAGTCGGCTCGCGACTTCGCACATCCGACGTCTGGCGATACCCCGTCGTTTGTACGTACATTTCAATGATATGTTGAGTTGCAGCGTGACAACCAAAACTGCATGTACCCCGAGCTCCGAAAGCTATTTCGAGACCGTAGCCGCTCGGTCGCCCGTCCTACTGAGCCGGTGAGGTCATAGAGCGACTGGCCATGGGCTTATGCCGCAGTACAATGACGTATTTGTCGGCTACCTCCACGAGCCGCTTTGAGAGTAGTTCATCGCCGCAGGCGGCGTTAGTTTCGAAAGTGCGCAGGCAATACCTGCCATCCGGCCGAGAGACAAAGTCCTTGCGCCCTTTGAACGTTTCTGCGAGTCTTTTCCGACTGTCGCTGTTGCCTGTCTTTTTCTTCTTGACCTTCTCCCCAAATACTGCCGTCTTGTCGATCCAGATCTTTATCTCAAACACTGCTCGTACCTGAGATAACTCAACAATCGCTTCGTCTGTGTAGTCCAGCTGGGGGACTCGAAGACGATTGCGTCAATCTGTGGGCCAATAACTCTCCTGGAGGAGTCAAGAATGAGGCCGGAGTTGACGTAGGAATCCCTTTCATCACTGCTACAGTCGTGATGGCGCGTTTGGAATGACGTTGCATCAAGTGGTACAGGGGGCTGTCATCACCATCGGCTGTCCATCAGTATATCCTCGGAGGAGCGCCACCTCCTGCACCAAGGGGTGAGAATGGGTACACGCTGAGAGAGGTCGCCGTCTGGATGCCCTCCCACAAAGTCGGCAGCTTGGTGAGGAGCTTAGGAGCAGTTATGTACTAGACGTATGCCGGAAAGGTGTCGATAGGGGCCCGGAAAATTCCGGTCGCATGCCTGAAAGTGTAGCTGGGCCTGGCCTTGTAGCCTGAGGGTGGGCTTGAGCGGGTGGTGTGTGGGTATGGGTCTGCGGGGCAGGTGGAGTCCGTGGAGTTCATATTTCTGACAGGATACTTTTGCGGTAACACTAATGATGACATATACTAACAGTATAGGTCGCATGCTACGAGCTGTGGGCCCGTCTCATGAGGCTGGACGCCTGCGGCTCCAGCCCGCCAGCCCGGTGGCTGGAGTCTGTGGGTGGTGGGCTGTGGCGCTTTTGGCATGGTCGAAGCACAACCGACCGATGGGCTGGAAACCAACCGATCGAAGTGCTGGGAAGCAGCCGGCCGGTGTGCTGGAAACTAACCGACCGGTCTGCTGAAAATCAACAGACCGGTCTGCTGAAAATGAGCAACCCAGGACAGAGACTACTACAGAGATTACGACATACATCACGGCATAGATTACTTCAGAGAAATATATCCCCCTGCGACTTGCGTCGCTGTCCCCCACAGCCTCCCCCGGTGGCGACGGCTACAGAGAGATAGAGAGATGGAGAGGATATGAGATTGCGATGTGGATCAACTACAGGACAGTGTCGTATCCCAACGAGCCCCGAGCAGAATGAACACGGCGAGGTGACCACAGCATGATGCAGCAAGGCGAACATGTCCTGGCGATTCCACGGTCGTTCATCGCGCTTACCGGAGATGCCTCAACAGCGCTGTTTCTCTCGCAACTCGTCTACTGGTCCGGCCGCTGCAAAGATCCGGGCCGGTGGGTCTACAAGTCGCACGCTGACTGGAAAGCCGAGCTGGGCCTCGGACGCTGTGCCGTTGACCGTGCCCGACGTCGTCTCGTCGAACTCGGAATCGTCGAACAGAAGTGCCGCATGGTCAACGGCCGACGCACGATGCATTTCCGCATCGACCGCGATGCGCTGGAACGTGCCGTGGCCCGCCGGGATACGACTGCTGGAGCGGCTTCCCGGTGTGCAAGTCCAACAACGGGGCGGAATGACGCATCTGCGCAGGCCGGTGTGTCGAAAATCGACAGACCAGACTGCCTGCTGCCGACAGACCGGTGTGCAGGGAATCAACAGACCAGCCCGTGGGAAAGCAGCAACCCGGGATACAGATTGCGCCGGAGAGTACTGCAGAGACTGAATCAGGGAGCAGCGACAGCACAGAAGGGGGACATTGGGGCAGCGTTACACCTGATGACCCACGCAACTGCGTCACGAGTGAAGAACAGGGGTCCCGACCCCGTGCGGCTGCCTCGTCCACCCACCGCCGCCGCCCACGGGCGCGCAGCAACACGCCCCTACGTGAACTGCGCTGCCATGGGCCAGCGCAGGGGCACGGCCCCTGCGGTACCCTGCAGCCCCACCACCCCCCGGCGGCCACGGTTCATCGTGGCCCCGGGTGGGATGCCGGGTGGAAACGTAGGGGCGCCTTGCATGCGCCCGTGGGAGTGGTGATGATGGTGTGCCGTCGTCAGTCGTGAGGCGGGCGCGCAGCGGCACGCCACTACGTGAATGATTACATGCCCTGAACGGGCGTGCGGAGGCACGGTCCTAGGCGGCGCCGGAGAGAGCCTCCAGTTCGGTCTTCATGTGGTCGACCGAGTAGCCCTCTTTCCGGGCGCGGAGATCGAGATAGATGAGCAGGTCCGCACAGGCGGTCAGGGGAACGACGACCAGCGAGGTGAGAAACGCCTCCATGCCGGGGATGAGCGCACCGAACGCCTGGAAGGCAAGCTGCACGAATCCAAGTAGGAACGTGACCAGAAAGAAGATGGCGAACGTGCGCAGCCACATGCCGGAGACGAGTGTCCAGCTCTTCACCATGGCGGCGACAGGCCCGGCCTGCTCGAGGAGTGCTGCGAAAGGTGCGAAGACAAGTCGAACAAGCAGGTACACGCCGACCAGGAGCGTGACGATGAACAGCAGTACGGTTGCTGGCCCTGACAGGGAACTACCGAGGAGGAAGGCCAGCGTGAGCGGAACACCAGCGGCTAGTCCGGTGAGCAGGCTTGTGCCGGCTATCGCCGGGAGTCGACGCAGCGCCGAACTGTACGCTCGGCCTATCGATACCGGCTGGCCGGTCAGCGCGGTTGCAGCTGCCTGAGCTATAGCTGCTGTCACGGCGACAATGCCGAGTACGTAAAGGGCGGCGTACGCGGCAACCGGCCACAGGAGTGAAGCAGGCAGAGGATGGAGGTCCTCTCCCACGGGGCTGCCGAGGATGATGTCCATGAATCCGGGCCCGAAGGCGGCCAGGCCTGCAGCAATGAGAGGGATGGTGACGGTGGCCGATATCACAACCATATGCAGTAGGTTGTGGCCGTAGAGGGCAAACGTGCGGCTGATGATGCTGCCGGGCCCGCGGGGCCCTGGGCCCGGTGCAGGTGGTGGGGTGAAGGGTGAGTCGTTCATGTGCGGCTGTCAGACTACGGTGTGGGATGGTGGGGTGTCAAGGGATGTGTCGCCGGGCTGTGCACGACGTACACACGGGCCGGCGCAGAGGCACGGCCCCTACGTTACCCTGCAGCCCTACCACCCCCGGCGGGCACGCAGCGGCGTGCCCCTACATTGACCGCGCAACCCCGCCCTGGCGGACGTGATCCTATGCGTGGTGCCGGGTGGAAACGTAGATACCGTCTTGACAGTCAAGCCGCAGCACCTATGGCTGGGTCGAAAGGACGGCCGTTTTTCAGGACGCCGTAGATGATATGGACCAGCTTGCGCATCGCTGCGGCGATGATGACCATCGAGCACTTGCCGCATTCCTTGAGACGAGCACAGAAGCTC
>CAZODZ010000090.1:0-4325 GCA_964578745.1 uncultured Dehalococcoidales bacterium
TTGCGGATTCCTGCCAGGCGTTCGGCATTGTCACTTCGGCGATCAGCAAGTCGGCGCTGACGCCTTCCCAGAAAGTTGGTGGCAGAGGACCAGTGTCCGATGTGTAGAACATCACACGGCCTTTGCCGTCTTCAATGCGGAATCCGAGTGATGCGATGGTGTGGTTCATGCGCGTTGGCGTGATGACTTTGCCTGACAGCTCAAAAGACTCACCCGGGCTGATGCTGTGGAACTGGAGTGTGGGCTCTTCCGCTGGCATCTCATGTAGCCGGGGATATGTGGTGCCGTTGATCCAGTGCGACCTCAACATGTTCAGAACGTCACTTTCGCCGAGCACGCTGAGGTGTCGACCCATACTGAACAGGCTGAGACCCACGGCCGGAACATCGCGCACGTGATCATAGTGGCCGTGGGATAGAAGCACGGCGGAGAGCCGCGCCTGTTCCTCGAAAGTAAGACCGGAAGCTAGAGAACCGGCGTCGATTGCCAGTTCCTCATCGACAAGAAGGGACATGTACCTTGTGCCTCGCGACTCGAGGTTATGTGCTCCAACTATTCGCACTCGCACTTCTGCTCCCGAGGCGCAACGGGCTCACAACGTGCCCCGCGCAGTGTTCTTCTTGTGACTATGCATTCTCCGCCCTGCGGCCGTCAAATCCGTACGAGTTTCCGTATCTCAGGGGTTGTATCGGTGCATGCTCCTTTGCGACAGAGCAAATGTGCCTGTGGGGGCACCACATGGTGTGAGGGCAACGACATCGTTCCTATCAGGCACAACGGCGGCTGATGGTATATGCGGCCGGCGCTATGGCAACACACGGTACTTCCTTTGTGAGGTTTCGCAGGCTTGAACGGTGGTGGGCGTGGGGGCGTTCTCGCAATCCGTAGTGTGTTGTGGAAAGATGGTTGCTTCAGCGGCTACCTGACCGCCGACGCTGTCTTCTGCATGACCGTCACCTCCTGTGCCGCGTCGCAGAGTCTCCTCAGATCCTCCTCGGTGAACAGCCGCCAGCCGTGTCTGTCCGCAGTTCGTACGTCATCAAATCTGCCGCAGCGTAGCCAGCGGAAGAACGTATTCTTGCTGATGCCGGCCACCTGGCACGCCTCGGCGGTTCGGTAATACATGGTGCCGTGGATACTGATTGGCATAGCTATCCCCTCCCTAGTACATTCAGGTATACGTGATTCTAGGTGACATTACGTGACAGCAGAAAGACCCGAAAGTACTCTCAGCAGGAATACTTTTGTGACAGGACTGTTGAGCCTGGGCAAAAGGACTACTTCCCTTTGAGCTGCTGCTCTGTGGTCGCTCTCCCCAGGCGATGCTTCAGGCAGTCGACTACTTCAACCGTGGCCATGAGCACGATGTCGAAGCGTCCGTCCTTCCGCAGGTGCTTATCGCTGCATACTATAATAACGGTACAGGCTACTTGTGCTTGATAGGCGCTGCGCCCCATAGTTGTCGGTTTGTGACAGGGAGGCCCACGTGGTGAAGACTCTCGTCGTGTACTTCAGTAATTCGGGCAATACCAGGAAGGTTGCCGAGAGGCTCGGTGCTCATCTCAATGCAGACGTTGAAGAGATTCGTGAACGGAAAACACGGCCGCTACTCCGCGTGCTGGAGGAGGGAGAGAAGCCCGGTGGTTCGGCTGTGATCAAAGCAGCAATGGGCGGCATGCTGGGCATCTCCTCCTGCATCGAAGACGTGCAATGTGCCCCTGAGTTGTACGATCTGGTAGTTATCGGCAGCCCGCTCTGGGCAGGCGGTCTGACGCCTGCTGTGCGGAGCTACCTGAAGAAATATTGCAAGCGCATGCGACGGGTGGCGTTCTTCTGCACGGGGGAGAGTCCGGAGAAAGGGCGCGCGTTACGCCAGATGCAGAAGCTGGCACACAAAGTTCCCATCGCTGTCATGTCGGTACCTGCCAGGGATGTGAGATCCGGCAATATTGACGCGTACATATCCGATTTGGCCAGTCGACTTACGCTGGCGTGATTGGTGGCGTGTGCCGATCCATGGCCGTTGTGTCAGGTGGTCTCTGGTGCAGCGAAGCTGCCTTTCTTGCCAATCTCAATGACGAACTTCCGGGCATCTGCCAGTTCTTTCTCACCCCGATGGTCTCTGGTGGCACCTCCCAGTTTCCCACAGGCCATACGTATCGAAACCACGGCAGGCGAACTCTCCGATGATCTGGAAGTTCCTGGCCACCAGCTTGTGTCTCAGCGTGCGATGATAGTCCCGGCCAAAGATATGTGCCACGCGGTACCCTCTACCGCTTGTCGAGAAGATGAATGCCTGGGCGCTGTTGGCATCTGGGAGTTGACTCGCGAAGTCGTGCAGTTCTTTATGGTGAGAGCCAAAGAAGATGCCGGACCCGAAACCGACGCCTTTGGCATCGCGCATGGCATCAACGCTGTCCGGGCACGCCTCAAACTGCTGCTCCCAGGGTGTCTACCATTGCCTCGGCGATCAGCCGCGTATTGCCATGATGCACCGTTGTATAGACTATTACGCAATCGAGACACAGCCCATTATGGCCGGCGACTGGCAGGGAGTGCCGTAAGCACTGGCACACGCGCATGCGACATCACGCGATTGGCCACGCTTCCCATTACCCAGCGGGCAGGGCCGGAACCACCGTGAGTGCTCATGGCTATGAGCTCGACTCCGTTGTTCTCTGCGTAGTCCAGTATCGCATCTGATGGTCTTCCCTCCACAACGACCGTCTCGACGCTGTCGCAATGTGCCTTCAGGGGTTCGGCGGCTTTTGAAAGGTACTCTTCAGCGGCCTTGCGCGCGTTCTCCTCGGCCTTGCGCAGGTTCTCATCACCAAGGAACATTGCAGCTCCGCTACTTGGGAACGGTTCGAGTGCCATGAATAGAACAATCTTCGATATGCCAGCGCAACTCGCCGCCAGCGTGGCCACGTGCTCGATTATGCATTCAGATTCCTTGGAGCCATCTAGGGGGACCAGTATCTTTCTGTACATCTCTTGACCTCCTTACTTCTCCGCGTTTCCCCCATCTACCATGCCTCGGTGCGCTCCGTGTCTGAAGCGGCTCCACGCACTGCCTGAGAGAACTCGTATCGGAGTATAGTCATGCAACATAAAGCAAGTCAAAGCGGGCGCAGCGGGGAATCACTGCATGCCGCCGTCGCCACAGCAGGGCGAATGACAGACCAGCCACTGCCGCGACGGTGGCAATCGCAACGGCCGAGTGGTCAGTTGCCGCACCCGTCGGGGGTTGCAGGCGGGCTATCCCAGCTTACTTCCAGGTATGGCCGATGTCCCCCATCCTCTTCGTGTGAGAACAGCTTTATCTCGTTCTCACTCCTGAGATCGGGTGGAGGTATGCCTTCGTGGTCGTGTCTCTCAACCAGACAAAGGGCGGTGGTAAGGAAGGCGGTGATAGTGCAGTCCATCGGGGTGCTGTCGAGATCCGACTGCACGGGAATGGTCGAGGCATGCACTGTGGCTGCCTGGGGTCTTTCTCGAGGCGGAAGGCAGGTGGTTACACTCTGCTGTTCCTGAGCTCAGTCAGAGTGCTATAGAAGCCATGCTCAAGCTTCCGCTGAAGATCACCAGTTGCTCCATCCACGCGGGCGGAGGTTCTCGCCCACTGTATAATGTGGGCAAGCTTTCGGCCCTTCCGTCGGGAATCGTCGTGCCCGGTCTCTGTGGAGTCTGGCCGCGCTTCCACGTTCTGCCTGGCATGTGCGTTGATAGTCTCAAGGCTGGCCTCGACTGCAATCACGACAGTTCCGCGGCAGTTTCGATGTAGACCTCTTCTGCGGGCGGCCGGTATCGATGCTACTACCCCCGGCCGGGGGTCGACTCGGATTTGTCCATCACAGAGGGTGATGTGGTGTCCTCGAGGAGGTGGTGATTGCAGCCCGCCTGTATGTGGTCTTGGCGGGGTTCCTGCAACAGTGCATTTGTAGAGGAGGTGTGCTGTGAACAGAATAACGACGATACCAACCCTTGCAGATAACCTCACGTACCTGGTCGACGATGGGAAGGTTGCCGTCGTCATAGACCCCCGGTGAGGCGTCGCCAGTCCTGGGACAGCTTGATGAGTTGGCTCTGAGCCTCGCCGCAGTGCTCACAACCTACGGACACTTCGATCACACAGGAGACAGCTATGAACTGCAATGCGGAATGGGTTGCGATGTGGCCGCCGATGTCTTCGGTGCCATCCGGCAGGCCTCTGGGAGAGGCTTCTCCTTCGAGATCGGGCCGCTTGTCTTTCACATGCTCTGGACCCCGGCCGGGGCACTCTGACGATTCCGGTTCATACTATCTGCCGCCCACTCAAGGTTTCC
>CAZODZ010000091.1:0-4156 GCA_964578745.1 uncultured Dehalococcoidales bacterium
ATGTTGACGGCCTCGACGCTCAGACCGGTGAGTTGCTCGATGCTGTCGCGAATCTTTGACTTCAATTCCGGGTTCACCTCGAGCAGGTTCGCCCCGAGGCTGACCACCGCACGACCGCGGACGGTGAGGTTGCCATTGCGCTCACGGATGTAGCACTGCATGTCCTGCACGCCGTGCACGGTCTCGCCCGTGCGTTCTGCAAGCAGGCAAAGGCTCTCATTCTCGATTGAGGCAGTACCCTCTTGTGTCACGCTGAGTGTGTGTACGATGCTTGCACGGTTCGGCACCAGTTCAACCATGAGGAGGCCGATCATCGCTGCTGCAATGACGACGCCAATGGCAGTGATGCCGACACGTGTTGAGGCCGGTGCAGCGGATGCGCGTGCAAGTTGCGGCCCGAGCCAGCCCCCGAGCACCTCTGGCGGCCACGCGTGCGTAGCTGCGCCGATGGTAATAATTGCCCCGGCCAGTATGGCCAGCGCCACAACTATCACCACGAGTCTGTTGAAGACCGAAATCATCATCACTCGCCTCCCAGTGGCCGACGTAATAGGCTGTGACGCTGGCGGGTGCGCCAGCAGCCTGTCAGGCCGCGCTTACGCCACTCTCGGCTGGGGCCGTCGTTGTGGCACATCGATCCCTACCACCCGGATATTGATCTCCTTGGCAATGAGTCCGGTGAACTCGAGCAACCTCGCGGCGACTTTCTTGCGGACCTCGTTGATGATGCTCGGTATGCTGTATCCGTAGTGCACGTTGATTTGCAGGTCCACGATGCATTCACGCTTGCCCACTTCCACAGCAACTCCCGAGCGGGCCTTCTCTGCTGCGTCGGCGAATGCTCCTGACAGCGCTCGCTTAACTGTGCTGCGACCTAGGCTGCCGACGCCCTCCACTTCCTGGGCGGCCATACCGGCAATCGACGCGACTACTTCGTCGCCAATTATAGTTTCGCCAACGAACCCGTGCTCCTGTCGCTTTTCCTCTGCCATCTGATCTCCTCCTTGCTGTGGTTGTGCTTCAGCTACTTCACTCGCAGAGTGTGCAGGGTGCTCTTCCCTCCGGGCGCTTCATCTCTACCCCAACTGTCCTGCCATGGTGGACAGTGGCCTGGGGGAGCCCGACTATTGCAGGTGTGGTTCGGTGCCAGTGTAGTGCGACACTAATACAGTGTCAAGGACATGAAGCGGAAGGGCCTTCTCCCTAGCGTCAGGCCGGACTGAGCCAGTATTACATCCTTGTCGAACGCTGATCCTTCATTGTCAGGGCTCCGATGAAGCCCAACGCCATCAGGCCGCAACACAGAAAGATGGCGCTCTGGAATGCATCGACCGGGTAGTGACGGATGCCATGAATCATCTCTCCTGCCCACTTGTGGTCCAGTACGTAGCCGAACAATGGCTGGACAGCGGCGGCGCCGACGAATCCTCCCATGTTGACAAGGCCGGAGGAAATGCCCCGCACCTCCGGCTTCGCGATGTCGCGGACGGTGCCGAAGGCCACGGGCATGGCGCCGACGCTGAAACCTATCGCGAACGAGAAGAACCACAGCGTCTCGATGGGAGGCTTGCCACCGTTCCAGAGCGCGATTGCCAGGTAGCAGGCGAGGGATACTCCGGTTGCTGCCATGATGGGGCCGCGCCGGCTTCCTGTGCGGTCGGAGATGAAGCCGAGCGAGGGTGTACCCGCGATGGCGCCTATTGCGGATACCAGAGCGAACGTGGCCGCCGTTTCCCTCGGTATGCCATAGGTCTGCATCATGTATACGACAAGCCAGTTCAGAAAGAAGGTCGCATAGGAACCGTAGGTTCCCAGTGTCACCAGGAACAGCGGCCAGAGTCGTTTGTCCGACAGTACGCGTGCGATGCGTTGCCAGGCGCCGAGCGCGCTGGCACCGGCCTTGCTCTGTTCCGGGACCTCACCATCCAGTTCGACCAGCGACTTGAGCCTGGCCTGCGACGGGCTGTCCTTCACAATGAACCACGTGATGGCCGCAAGACCCAGACTCACGCCGGCAGCGGAGATGAGCGACATGCGCCAGCCGATAGCAGCAATGAGAAGTGCCAGCGGAGTTGCTGCCAGCAACTGGCCCATGTTGTTCACGGAGCCTGACAGGCCTGTGACCGTGGCCACCTCGCGCGCCCGGTACCAGTTCATGATGATCTTGAGGACGCTCAGCCATTCGAACGATGCCCCGAAGCTGACAAGGACGCGGCCGATGTAGAGCACCTCGAACGTCGGCGCGACACCCATGACAAGCGTGCCACAGGTGGTGATGAGCAGTCCAAGTGTGATTGACTTCCGCGGCCCGAGTGTATCAGCGAACGTACCGGAGGGAAGTTGCATGCCGGCGTAGATATAGAAATAGACGGCGCCGAGGCTGCCGAATGCGACCGCAGTCACGTCGAAGTCGGCCATTATCCGGTCGGCCATAGGTCCCATGGCGGCACGGTGGAACAACCCCAGCGAGTGTGACAGGACGGCAACAAACCAGATGCGCCACCTCTGCCGGTATGCGCTGGGTAGAGGCTGTGACCATGGATGACTACTCGAACTGCTCATATGCCCGGGATGTCTCTCCAGTTCGTTGTGGTTCCCGTGCCGAGCAGACCCCGGCGAACATGGTTGTCTTCATCATGACGAGCCGATTGATTCCTGTGGACAAGGTCTTCACTACCATCGATCGGAGCGGCGTCGGCCCGACTCTGGTCGAGGTGGATGTGGCGTTTCCGCGACACGCAAACACGCATTTTACTCCATCAGCGCCCGGAAGATAAGCGCGGCTTCGTACCGCCCAGGCTGTGGTGTATAATCTCTGGCGCGGCAGGCTGGCTACGCGCGAGCATGCCCGCTGTCAATTCATTCGAAAAGGAGGTCCGCTCATGGGGATTCTCGACAAGTTCAGTCTGGAAGGAAAGACCGCGATCGTCACCGGTTCGAAGCGTGGACTGGGGAAAGGCATGGCCATCGGGCTTGCTGAAGCTGGCGCCAATATCATCGGCGTCAGCTCGACGATGGAAGAGTCAGGCAGCGAACTGGAGAAGGAGGTTACGGCGCTCGGAAGGGCATGCAAGTGTTACCAGTGCGATTTCGGCAACCGCGAGGCCACGTACAACTTCATCAAGAGAGTGAAAGCGGACTTCCCGGTGGTCGACATCCTGGTGAGCAACGCCGGCACCATCGAGCGCGCACCCGCTGCCGAGCACTCCGATGAGCAGTGGTACCGGGTCATCGAGATCAATCTGAACCACCATTTCATCATGGCGCGAGAGTTTGGCAAGGATATGATCGCGCGTGGACACGGCAAGATAGTCTTCACCGCGTCTCTCCTGTCGTTTCAGGGTGGTATCAACGTTGTGAGCTATGCTGCGGCCAAGGGTGGCATTGCGCAGATGGCCAAGGCGCTCGCAAACGAGTGGGCTGGTAAGGGCGTCAATGTAAACGCCATAGCGCCCGGGTATATGGTGACTGACCTGGCGTCCGCACTGTACAAGGATCCCGTGCGTGGGCCCGCGATCACCAGTCGTATTCCCGCTGGAGACTGGGGCACTCCTGAAGACCTCAAGGGCGCGGTGGTCTTTCTGTGTTCGGACGCTGCCAAGTACGTGCACGGCCATGTACTGGCTGTCGATGGCGGCTGGCTCGGTCGCTAGCAGCCTCCATCATTTCGCTTGCCACTGTGGCAATGGGGGCCGGTACAACGGCCGGCCCCTTCTCTGTGCGCAATCGGGACTCAGTGTTGTGGCGGGCGTGACTTCCGGTTACCCCACCATTTTTTCAGACGCTCCGCGATTGTCGGTTCAAGCCCTTCTGTTCCCGGCTGGTAATACACCCGCCCCTTGAGGTGTGCGGGCAGATACTCCTGTTCGACAAAGGAGCCTTCATAGTTGTGTGCGTACTGGTATCCCTTGCCGTAGTCCATCTCACGCATCAGGCCCGTGACCGGATTCCTCAGGTGCAGCGGAACAGGCTCATTCGGCCCCCGGCGGATATCTTCCTGCACGCGTGAGTAGCCGGTGTAGAGAGAGTTGCTCTTGGGTGCAGTTGCAAGGTATACGACTGCCTCGGCAAGTGCGAGGTTTCCCTCAGGCAGACCTACAAAATGGACGGCCTGCTGTGCGGCGACGGCTACGAGGAGCGCGTGGGGATCGGCCAT
>CAZODZ010000092.1:0-4080 GCA_964578745.1 uncultured Dehalococcoidales bacterium
TCCGATTCGCGAAAGCATCCGTCGAACAACTGTTCTATGGATTCGAGGCCGAGGGCGTCGAAGACGACCTGGTCGTCGATTGCGGCAGGTGAGGACTCCGGCCCGGGTTCCTGGTCCACATGAGCTTGTGGAGAGGTATCGCTGCTTGATGTCCCGGGGGCTTCAGGCGCGGCTATGTCCTCCGGCGGTGGAGAAACACAGCCCGCCGCGGTCAGGAGCATGCAGAGGAATATCGCTAGGGGGGCTGCAATGCCTTCATGTAGCCAGACTAGTCACATGGAGTTTGGTTGTCAAGTAGATGTACCCGTTCAACAGGTTGGTGACAGACTACCTGCTTTTGGTTGTGATTGTGCTGCCGCGGGGACCGATGCGGGGCAGCTGAGCCGACAAGGGACGGCGGATTCTGAGCGTGGGCGCGAGCCGGGCATGGTGTCTTGGGGCTCCTGTAGTTCTGGCTCACTTCCAGCGGACACAGGGGCCTCCTTTGCGCGGCAGGCCCCTGTCCCGCTGGCCGGGTTTGTACCTGCCGCCTACGTAACCATATGTGCTGGCAGCCAGAGAAGGATGTCTGGAAACGCGATGCATAACAGAAGTGCCACGATTATCAGCCCGACATACGGCACTATTCCCCTGATGATATCCTCCGTCTCCAGTCCCCAGTCCTCTGATGCAATGCCTTTCAGGAAGAAGATGGCGTATGCAAAGGGTGGGGTGATGAAAGACATCTGCAGGTTCAGGATAATCATCATGGCGAACCATAGTGGGTCAAAACCAAGGTCTGTGGCCATCGGACTTACCATTGGGACGACTACAAAGATAATTCCTATCCAGTCGATGAACATACCCAGGATAAAGACGATGGCCATGATGATGGCGAAGCTGCCCCATCTCCCGAACGGTACCGCCAGGATCGCGTTCGTGACTACGTCAACGCCACCTGCACGGCTAAATACTGATGTAAACGCCGCAGCGCCAAGACCAATAAGCATCACCATACATGTGGTACGAAGTGTGGTGAGGAGTGTCTCCTGGAGCACGTGGAAGCTCAGGTTGCGGTATGCAGCAGCCAGAAGTGTCGAGGCCAATGCTCCTACACCTGCAGCTTCGGTCGGTGAAGCAACACCGAAATAGATGGCACCAAGCACAGAAAGGATGAGTATCACCGTAGGAAGAAGCGATGTGCCCAACATCCTGACTTTCACCGACATCGGCAAGCTGTATTCTTCTTTTGGCAGAGGAGGCGCCAGTCTTGGCTGGAAGAAACATCTGATCGATAGGTACACCACGTACAGGAGTGACAAGAGAAGTCCAGCCGGAAATGCGGCCATGAACAGCTTGCCGACCGACAGTCCTGCGGTTGGGCCATAGATGATGAGCATGATGCTCGGCGGTATCAGGATCCCAAGCGACCCACCGGCACATACGGCCCCGGCAGCGAGACTCTTGTCGTAGCCCCGGCGCAACATGGCAGGGATAGACAGCAGCCCGATGGTGACTACGGAGGCAGCGATGACGCCGACACAGGCAGCTAGGATGGTGCCAAGCAGCACACTTGCGACTGCGAGGCCGCCTCTGAATCCTGCCATCCAGACGTAGAGAGCGCTGTAGAGCTTCTCTGCTACACCAGACTTCTCGACCATCGCACCCATAAAGACGAACAGGGGGACGGCCATGAAGATGAAACTCGCCAGGATGCCGTAGCTGCGCAATCGGAACAGCTCAAAGACTGCCGTGCCATACAGGAGCAAGCCGGTGCCCATACCCAGTCCGATGAGAATAAACGCGAGGGGGTAGCCAGTCGCAATAAGGAGAAGAAGTCCGCCGAACATCAGGATGGTTACGAGTTCTGGACTCAGGTCTACCATGGTGACCTGCTTCCCATTGCGAGACGTGCAATGTACTTGACTAGATTGGCCAGCCCCTGGATCAGGAAGAAACTGAAGCCGAGGGCAAGCATCAGCTTGAACGGCCACGCCAGGGGGTACCAAGCACTCTGCTGCATGGTCTCTCCTATCTGCACTGCATGGATGAAGTCACTCCAATACACCTGGCTCACCATGAAGAAGACAGGGATAAACAGTATTACGGTGAAGACTATCTCCAGGATAAGCCTGCTTCTCTCCGGGAAGCGATTCGAGATTACGTCGATGCGCACATGGCCGTTATCTCTATGCACTAACGCCTGCCCGAGAGCCATCATGCTCCCACCCAGCATGTAGTTCATGTCAAACGACCAGGCCGTGGGTGAATTGAACACATAGCGCATGGCGACGTTGTAACAGACAACCAGGATCATGGCCAAGATGACCCAGCTGGCGACCCTGCCGACGAACCCGCTCACCCGGTCTACTACGGCAACAAGTCTCTGTAACACATTCATTCAGCACAACTCCGTATGTCGTAAGAAGGCACGTTCGCTTACCTGAACAGGCCGTGCCCCGCCCTCAGGGCGAAGCACGGCGGCTGTTGCTCTTGAGTTCGCTCTAATCGGGTGTGTACAGGCTGTACTTCGGTTGCAGAAGGTCTGTCCGTCCCTTCCACATGGTTATGAACTCCATCTGATCGTCAAAGATGCGTTTGTAGAGTTCGTCTTCTGCACAATGCTGTAGCGCGATTTCTCTGGAACGATCGACGATCGCCTGCTGCACGTCGTCCGGCAGGACGAACATCTTTGTTCCGTACTCTTTGTACTTCAGCAGCGCCTCCGCATCTGCGGTGGAGACATGGAGGTAGTCACGTAGACTGTGTGCCTCGCCGGCCACACGGAGGATCTCCTGCAGGTCTGAAGGGAGAGCATCCCACTCATCTCTGTTCATAATCAGCATGTTGCTGCTCATCGGCGAGTGGATACCAGGCATACCTATGTGCGTGGTTATTTCGTGGAAGCCCATCGTCCAGTCGATGCCAGGCCCGCAGTACTCGAAGGCATCGACAACACCACGCTGTGCAGCCTCATATATCTCACCGCCGGGTACTGTAACCACGGATGCGCCGAAGCTCTCGATTACCTCTGCCCATGGCCCCATGGTTCTGAAGGATAGGCCTTTAAAGTCATCCACGCTGTTTATCTCAGCGTTGCTGTGGCAGAGCAATTCGGCTGGATAGCCGGTGATCTGGGCAATCACATGTATGTTGTAGCCGGCATCCTGGTAGATCTGATTTACCATCTCCCGGCCGCCACCTTGGTAGAACCAGGCGAAGTATTCCATTGGGTTTGGTCCACCGGGGAATCCGCTTGAGCCGAAGAGATACGCCACAGGGCCCAGCCTGCCGACATCCATGCCCGAGTTGGGCTGTGCAAGATCGATGACCCCTTTGCTGACGGCATCTGTAACTTCGTGTGAGGGGACAATCTCTCCTCCGGACTTGACCGCTATAGTGATCCTGCCACCGGAGGCCCCCTCAATGTCAGCGGCCAGTTTCTTCACGTCGTCCCCGTACGGCGTGCCAATCGGTGCTGAAAGCTGCAGCACGAAATCGTATGTCTCCCCTTCTGCCGCTGTTGGCTGTTCCTCAGCTTCCGGTTCCTCGGCCTCCGCGGGTGTGACGGCGCTACCCCCTCCTTCTGCAGAGGGGGTCTCAGGGGCACAACCTGCTGCAGGTATCGCAAGTAGGGCAGTCAATGCAACGAGAACCACTAGTAGCCTTCTCATTCTCATTTCTTAGTCCTCCCTTGGCGCTCCTGCCCAGCGGTGACCTGGAAACTCGTGGTGTGGATGGGCGTCACCACACCCCCCTCCGCGTCAGAGCGACAGAACCACAACCACTCAAACACGACGCCTTGAAGCTGAGCAGTACGCCTCAATTTTTTCTCACTGCCAGGGCTCATTCTGCCTGCTGGTGCCACGATAAGTAACCCGTGTATCGGCGCAAAATACCATGCATTAATGGCGTAACCATGCTTGTGCAATGTGCGCGCCACGCTGCGCCGAGTGCGCATCCACAGTGGAGATGTGTTGGGGTCGTTCCCGTGAGAGAGCACCGGCGCCACGATGGCCGGTGGACTGACGGAGATTTAGGTTCCACGGTCGAGCCTGTGGCGCAAGTGGTGGAGCAGAATGCAGCAAGGGGGGTGGAGAG
>CAZODZ010000093.1:0-3831 GCA_964578745.1 uncultured Dehalococcoidales bacterium
GACACATACTCATCAGCAGATATGCCTCCCGACGTGAGAAGCCGAAGTCTTCCTCCAGCCAGAGTATGAGATCGCGCACCGCCTGCTTGAACGCCTCCTCCATCGGCCGGTAGCAGAAGACAGAGATGAGTGCCGCTTCATTCTCAACACGCACGTTGCGCAGTCGCTTCCTTTTGATCACGTCGCACGAAAGAACCACCGTGCCAGCCACTTCGTCGGCAACGCCACACAACTCGCCGTCACCCTGCGAGCCATGGAGGTCGCCGACGTACAGCAGACCACCCTTGTTCATCGACTGGAGATAAACCTTTGCCCCGGTCGCGACAGCGCAGCAGTCGAGGTTCCCGCCGGAGGCCATGACACTGCCCACGCTCGTGGGCAGTGTAGAGAGCACCTCGTACTCAGGTGCGGTGGCGATGGTACCGATGAACGGCCTCGTGGGCCAGCGGTGGACCCTTCCCCGGTAGTCCCACACCGACTCCCCTTCCATATGCCGGACTACGCCTGTGTACATCTCGTCGGTCTCCTCCCAACCCCTGAGACCACCGAAGTGATGCACTCGCGGCACGGTCGCCACTGTACCGTGCGAGAGCTCATCAATACTCAGAATGGAAACGACCAGCGTGTCTCCTCTTTCCGCGCCGTCGACATACACAGGGCCGCATACGGGGTTGTACCAGTACGGCACATGTTCAACGTACTCGCCCATATCGCGTGGCTGAAGTCGCGACGGGTCGTCACGAAGCATGCCACTGTAGGCATCGTTCAGCTCGGCAACGAATGCCTCGCCGGGTTTCACCGAAACAACAGGATCCGTGTATGGACTGAAGACGTAGTTCTCAGGTCGACCGAAGTTACGTGACAGCGGGATGCGTTTCACTGGTTGCCTCCTGAGACGTGGAACGTAGTCGAACGCGTCGATTGTGCCTCAAACGCCTTCCCATGACAACCACGGGGACACGGTTTTGACACCGGGCAGGCGTCTGATACACTCTGGCCACAATGGAATGCTGCCTCTGGACAAGGATGTATGCGGCGAGCGTGTACGACCGGCGTGTAGAACAGGCTGCACACGTGCTTGCCGAGGGGGGCATCGTGGCATTTCCTACCGACACGGTCTACGGACTTGGTGTCGATGTCTTCAACGGCGATGCAGTCAAACGCCTGCAGGCTGCAAAGGGGCGACAGGCAGACGCGCCATTTCCTATCCTCATCGCGGGGATGGAGCAGCTCGAGATGGTTGTCCAACCAGTTCCTCCGGAATTGGACCCGCTCACTGAGAAGTACTGGCCCGGTGCGCTCACTCTTGTAGTACCAACATCCGTGCCCTTGCCTTCAGCGCTCCTCAGGGACGGACAGGTTGGCGTGCGATTACCAGACGACCCTATCTGCAGGCGGCTCATCGTCAAGCTCGGGCATCCCATCACCGGCACGAGTGCCAATATGAGCGGCGAACCGCCTGCCATGACTGCGGATGAGGTCCGGCGAATGCTCGGCCACAAAGTCGACTACATTCTGGACGCCGGCAAGGCGCAGGGAGGAACTCCTTCCACAGTGCTGAGTCTCGACTCTGAGGGAGCCCGCGTCCTGAGAGAGGGCGCCATTCCATCGGACGTGCTGCTCAAGACGATCAAGAGCCTCCGGGCGACCGCCTGAGACCTCACAGCCACTCACCCAACCCCTGTCACCAACTTCCGACGACTCAAGAGCACTACCACACTTCTGCACGGCCGTCTGTTCCACACCCGGGCTCTGTAAAGAAGCCGCCGTTACCACCATCCCAGAGAAAGTCGACCACTTTCGAGGCCAGGGAGATGGCCTTCCGAAGATACCGCACGTCATGCGTCGCTGACAAAGCTCAAGCGAGCCGTCCACCACGAAGACATTGCCCTCAAGAAACGCATGCAAGGATGCGTTTCCTTCGCCGACCACCATGGCAAAGGCCTCGTCTCTCCAGGGGGATGGGAACCGATCTAACGCACTGTCCACGTGCTGCAGGAGACAGGGACTCTTCCAGTAATGGAGCCGTTTATCGTCACACACCTCCATTCACCCCCACAGCCGTGTCCCCGGCATTCGACCGCCGGCGAAAGGATGATCTCAGGCCAGGCACTCGAACGCTCCAAACCCGCTGCCGTGCATCACCCAACCAGGAGCACACAGGAACAGGCTAGGCTATAATGCAGCCCAGTGACTGAAGACCCTATGACCCGCGCGAACAAGCAGGCCATACTCCTCGTGACCTGCGGTGCCGCATTCCTCTTCCCGTTCATGGGTTCATCAGTCAATGTCGCACTCCCGAAGATAGGCGAGGGCCTCTCCATGAACGCCATCGAACTGACATGGGTGGCCACCGCGTTCCTGCTCACATCGGCACTGCTTCTCGTGCCAATGGGCAGGCTGGCGGACATGCGGGGCAGGAAGCGTATCCTCATTACGGGCGTCGCTATCTACATCGTCGGCTCGCTTATAGCGGCGTTTGCATGGACGGGTCCGGTACTTATCCTCGCGCGCATCGTCCAAGGCAGCAGTGGCGCGATGTTCGCGAGCACGTCGGTGCCGATTCTGAGCAGTGCCTTCGGCCCCGGAGAGCGAGGCAAGGCACTCGGCATCAACGCCGCATCGGTATACTCGGGCCTGTCGCTCGGTCCGGCGCTCGGTGGCGTGCTGACCCAGGCATTCGGCTGGCGTGCAGTATTTTATGTCAACATTCCTCTGGGCCTGATCCTTTTTTTCGCGGCCAAGCATTTCCTGCCACATCAGGCGCCATCGTCAGCCGGCGTGAAGTTCGACCTGAAGGGGCTGGGCGCGTACAGCGTATTCCTGCTCGGCGTCATGTACGGAGTATCGTTGCTCCCGGAGCACGTGGGATACGTGTTCATCGCCGCGGGGCTGGTCGCGCTTGGCGTGCTGATCCAGGTCGAGCGGGTCTCGCCAGCACCGCTGGTCGACGTACGCCTCTTCAGGCGCAACGTGACATTCGCACTTTCAAACGTGGCAGCACTGCTGAATTACATGGCTACGTACGCAGCCGGCTTTCTTCTGAGTCTATACCTGCAGCTTGTGGCGGGACTCCCTCCGAGGACAGCGGGGTTTGTGCTCATTGCCATGCCCGCAATACAGGCACTCGTATCGCCCCTCGCCGGCAGGCTGTCAGACCGCGTGGAGCCACGCTTTCTCGCGAGCCTCGGTATGGGGCTGACCGTAGCCGCCCTCCTCGTACTGTCACGATTGAGCGCCGAGTCTCCGGTGGTCCATGTGATTGTCGGTCTGCTTGTCCTCGGTCTTGGCGTGGGGCTGTTCTCGTCTCCGAACACCAACGCGGTGATGACATCGGTATCGTCAGGAACCTTCGGGCTCGCAGCCGCAACCCTGAGCACCATGCGACAGATGGGCATGGTATTCAGCATGGGTATCGCCACCCTTGTACTAGGAGCAATGATCGGCCAGGTAGACCTGGGTCTCACCGACCCGAATCAACTTGCGCGAGCTATGAGGCTCATATTCCTCATCTGCAGTGTCGCCTGCTCCGTGGGTGTTGTTGCCTCGCTCGCCCGTGGCCAGCTCCATACGACACAGTCCACACAACGAGAACCACACCGGTGACGGTTTGGGGGACAGACACATAAACGCGACCGTTGCTCTCTGCGTTCTGCATGAGAAAAGGGCGCTATCTCTGCTATATTTCTGGAAATCCGTCCGACGAGCCGATGGTGAGCCATGTTCAACAAGAGAGACCGCAGGGGACGCCAGCAACGTCGTAGTCAGGGCAACGGCTATGGAGAGAACTTCGAGCGCCAATGGGGCGGGGAGACACGCCCAGCTGGACTG
>CAZODZ010000094.1:0-3394 GCA_964578745.1 uncultured Dehalococcoidales bacterium
TCATCGATGTAGATGCGCGTCTCGGATAGTCTACCAGCCGCCTCCATGATCTTCCGCTCCTCATGTTCAAAGAAACGTCCGAGCCGCACCTGCCAGAAGTCGACATCAGCCTCAGCAGCAAGCATCCTCTGAACAACGGACTCGGCAGACATCTCGAGACTGAACAGTGCCACGCACGCATTCTGGTTGAGTGCGGCGTGCCGCGCGATATCCAATGCGAGCGTCGTTTTTCCAAGACTCGGCCGCGCGGCCAACACTATCAGGTCAGAGCGATGCAGGCCTCCCAGCAATCCATCCAGGCCCTGAAAACCAGTCTTGGGCTGTACGAGCCCAGCCCCCGCCTCATCAGGCCTTGCTCCAGCCTCCTCGAAGTAGTCGCTCAGCACATCACCAATGACCGCGAAGTCACGTGTGCTCTCCCGCATGCGGATCCTGAAGAGCGCGTCTTCAGCGCGACTGAGGCTGTCCTCGACATCAGGGCCACCCTCATAGCCGATCGCCGCTATCTGTGTCCCAGCCGCTATGAGTTTGCGCATGACCGAGGCACGCTCAACTATCTGGCCGTAGAACTCGGCGTGGACGGAGGTGGGCACAGTCCCGATAAGATGGCTCAGGTAAGCAGCGCCGCCGACCTTGTCGAGGAGGCCCGCACGCATCAACTCGTGAGCGACGGTAATCTGGTTAATGGCCTCGCCGCGCTGGTAGAGCGTGACACACGCCTCGTACACAGCGGCATTAGCGCCGTCGAAGAAGTCGTCTTTCTTGAGGAACGTGACAACTTTCAGAATTGCATCGGGGTCGATGAGTAAGGAGCCAAGAAGCGCCTCCTCCGCCTCGAGATCATGGGGCGGGAGCTTCTGTTCCGCCATCCCGGATACCTACGACTCAGACGTCTCTGGTTCGATGTTCACCAATACGGTTGCTTCGGCTGTGCCGGACAGCTTTATCCTGACCTCATGCCTACCAGCCTCCCGCAGGGGACGATCGATGGCTACATGCTTCTTGTGTACATGAGCATCGACAAGTCGACTCAACTCCTCAGCAATCTGAGCGCCGGTGATAGAGCCGAAGAGCTTGCCTTCGTCGCCGACTCTTGCCTTGAATGTAACCTGCTGGCCATCCAGTCTGCCCGCGAGGATCTCGGCCTTCTTCGCCTCTTCCTCCTTCCGCTTCAGTTCACGCTGAATACGCGCTTCGGCCTGCTTCATCGCCCCCGGCGTTGCTTCGACCGCCAGCCCATTGGGTATAAGATAGTTCCGGGCGTAACCGCGTGCGACCTCTTTGATTTCGCCGACATCTCCGGAACCAAAGACATCCTTGAGGAAGATGACCTTCATAGTGAGTCGATGTACCTCCTTGCCGAGACCGCGGCGGCAGCACCATCGCCCGCAGCGGCTATCACCTGGCGTACCGAACCATGACGCACGTCACCCGCGGCGAACATGCCTGCAACTTCGGTCGCCATCGTCTCATCGATTACTACTGCGCCCGTGTCGTCGAGCGCGACCACGCCCACCAGAAAGCCGGTCGAAGGAATCGAGCCTACGGCTACGAAGACACCATCGACAGCCATGCGCGAGACAGTATTGTTCTCCCTGTTCCTCACCTTGATGGCCGTCACCGGCGGGCCGCCTTCAATTCCTTCAACGACGGTGCTCCAGATGAACCGGATACGCGGGTGCTTCATCGCCTTGTCCTGAAGGACTTGGCTGGCTCGCAACTGGTCGCGCCGATGTATCACCGTCACTTCATCTGCAAACCTGGCAAGTTCCAGGGCATCTGTAACAGCAGTGTCACCCCCTCCGACAACAACCACCTTCCTCCCCTTGTACAACGGGCCATCACACGTTGCACAATACGATACACCCCGTCCGGAAAACTCCATTTCCCCCGGCACGTCAAGTGTCCTGTACCGGGTGCCAGTTGCGATGATGACAGCAGTCGCAGTTACATCACCCCCAGACGTCACGATGCAATGCGGCTGTCCAGCAGCACCCCGTACCAGTTCGGTCACCTCTGCAAGTACCGTCTCGGCCCCTGCGTGCTCGGCGTGCATGTGCATGCGTTGACCCAGCTCCATTCCAGAGATGCCCTCGTACATACCGGGGTAGTTCTCCACCAATGGAGAATTAACTATCTGTCCACCCGGAAAGCCTTTCTCCACGATGAGTGTGGACAGACCGGACCGTGCGGAATAAATCCCCGCCGTGAGACCTGCCGGACCACCGCCGAGGATCACTACATCATACTTCTGTTGCACGAGAGCAATGATAGCAGATTGCCCTTCAGAATTTCACAGGCAGCAGACACTCTGGAGAGGCAGGCCGTTTGCACCATCATTCCCTCGTGATGTACCTTTCGGAACAGCATGCTCTCCTATGAATCTCTTTCCGGGAATCCTCTTCGATGCAGTTACAACCTCAGTTCGCTGCTGCAACAGAGAGTAGGAACGACGGTCGAGTGCGACATTGAAACACTGGTGGAAACAGGCTCACCAGGCTCTGTGACCGGTACCATTCGCCTGACCCACACCGGTCGGGGGGTTGCCATCAGCGGTGAAGGTATAGCATACGTGCGCACCACATGCACCCGCTGCTTGTGTGAGTACTGTGAGAACGTCCACTTTTCCATTGATGAGCAGGTGCACCCTGAGCCTCATTTCGCTCGGCGGCGTGGTGCCCAGGGATTCGAGGAAGAGGACGAGGTATCCATCGGTCCAGACAATACGCTTGACTTAGGAGAGATAATCCGCCAACATATTGTCTTACACCTGCCTCTAAAGGCATTGTGCCGGTGGGACTGCCCCGGCATACAGGAGATTCACCCCAATGTCTGAACCCAAGAAAAAGACGTCGCAATCGAGAAAAGGCAAGCGCCGAAGCCACCATGCCCTTACAGGGCCCACACTGGACGTGTGCCCTGAATGCAAGAGTCCGAAGCTGGCACACCACATATGCCCCACCTGTGGCATGTACAAGGGCCGACAGGCCACAGTCATCACCAGCACCAAGAAGAAATAGCCTATGTCAGCGTGGGCCGCGTACGTGTTCCCCGGACAGGCCTCCCAGAAAGTGGGAATGGGCCTGAGCGTGTATGAGCGCTATGCGTCGGCACGGGCGATCTTTGACGAGGCCGACTCGGTTCTCGGTTTCCCACTCTCAAAGCTCTGCTTCGAAGGGCCTGCCGATGAGCTCACGAAGACAGTGAACGTTCAGCCTGCACTCGTTGCGACGAGTGTGGCGTGTCTCAGAGGAGCACAGGAAGCACTGGGCAGCAAGTTGCCAACGCCAGCATTCGTAGCAGGCCACAGTCTCGGTGAATACACGGCCCTCGCTGCCGCGGACGTCCTGGACGTGGGGGATGTTCTGCGCCTTGTACGCGAACGGGGCCGGCT